>JAFCZD010000716.1 GCA_019314525.1 Deltaproteobacteria bacterium | reverse complement strand
AAGATATCGTTGGGTCCGCTGCCCCAGATCGCAAAGAGGTTATCCTCTGTGCCCAGGTCCACCTTGGTATAGCTCACGCCATTGTAGCGCAACACGTGTCCCTCCGGCCCCACCATCCAGACATCGTTGGGGCCGCTGCCCCAGATGTCAGAGATCGGGCCCCTCAGCGCCGGATCGAGCACCTCTTCACGCCAACGGCTGCCGTCGTAGCGCAAGAGCATGCCCTCATTCCAGCTCCCAGCGGCAGCAAAGACATCGGTGGCGCTGCTGCCCCAGATCGCGCTCAAATGCTGACTGGTGAGCACCTCCGACTCGGGGGCCGCACGCCACTCGCTGCCATCAAAGTGTACGATGGCCCCCTTATAACCAACGGCGATGATCTGGGTTGGTGTTGTCCCCCACACCGCCATCAGCGTCTGCTCCACACCCGAGGACCGCACACTCCAAACGCTGCCATCGTGGTGCAGGACCTTACCGGGTGGGCCGACGGCGACGGTGTAGTCGTCCGCCACGCTCCATACGTCCTGCAAACCCCTATCCGTAAGTTGATTTTGTGCCCGCCAGCTCCCCTCTTGCTCCCCCAAGAAAACACCATCGCTGCCGGCGATCAGAAACTCACCACGATCGTCAACCCACACACTGTTCAGGTCGGTATAGGTGCTGGAGGGAGTGCTGCTCCAACTCGTACCGTCGTAGCGCCAAAGGGCTCCATAGCCGCCCACTGCCACCACATTGCTCGCGCTATGTCCACGGACATCCTTCAACCAGCTCACACCTGACGTCTCCATAGCGGTCCAAGCGCTGCCGTCAAAGCGCAGCACCGTTCCGTTCGTGCCCACAGCAAAGACATTGTCTGTGCTGCTACCCCAGACGCCCCAGAGCCATTCGGTGGTAGTGGACTCACTCTCTTGCCAAGCCGTCCCGTCGAAGTGCAGGATTGTGCCCCCCTCACCCACTGCAAAAATATTGCTTACACTGTCACCCCAGACCTTTTCCAAGCGGTGATTGGTAGGTGTCTCCATCGTTGACCACCCCCCCCCGCTGTAGCGAAGGATCGTGCCTCCCCCCCCAACAGCAAAGAGTTCGCCCGTGCCCGTGCCCCAAAGTCCGAGCAGTGGCCCGGAGTGGGTATGCTCCACATGCCAACACGCACCGTCAAAGCGCAAGAGCCGGCCTTGCGTGCTGGCCACAACTAACTCATCCCCATCATCGCTCCAGACGGCTTCAAAGCGATCCTGCACGCCAGAGGGCAGCGACTTCCAGCTCTCGCCATCATAGACCACCACGCTGCCTCTCGCTCCCACCGCGAACCGTTTACCTGCCACGCCGTGCACGGCGAGCAGGTCTTCCCCTTGGGGTAAGGGATGCTCCCAGCACCAGCGGTCGATGCTGCAGTGCGCTGGCACGAGCTGCACAGCGTCGGGGGTGGCGACATCGAGATTGCGGAGGTCGGGCTCCGCGCTGTCTCCGGTCACGTCGGGGATGGCGTTGTCCACCCCCATGTCGAGACTCCCGTTGCTCTTGGTGCTGGGGCACCCCGATCCCAGGAGCAATAGGCCCAACCCAAAAACACGCCAAGCCATTATTGGTCTCTTCATCCCATGCATCAGGGTTGCACGCCCATAGCGCCGACAACTGCCGTGCCACCGGTGCCAAAGCCAAAGGCGTCCACCTCTTCTACGCGCCCATCCGGGAAGAAACGAATGCGCCGGATGGTGACGTTCTCCGCCACGAAGACATGCCCTTCGAGAGAACCACGGCGGATCATCACTGCCCCGTCTGGGAGCAACGTCGAACCAGTCGTCTTGAGCCTGCCGCGCTCAGTAAAGGGCTCAGGGTTGCCGGGGGTGTAGTCGAGCACCGTGAGACGATCAGCCGCGACCCCAAGGAGCAAAGCGGCGTTGTTGAAGGGCGACATGATCACCCTGCTCGGGTCCTCGTACGCGAGCACCTGCACCACGGAAGGAGCGTTGGTCCCGCCCTTTCCGAGATCCACCACCGCCAGCCGGTCATCACCTTGGTAGACAACGTCGGGGAGCAACGCATAGCGCTGATCTGGCGTGATCGCTACATCGGTGACGACATCATCGGCATCGTCGAAAACGCTCGTACCCGTGATGAGCGACGTGCTGGAACTGGCCACAGGTGTCGGCGCCAAAGAAACGAGATGCACATCGTGACCGGCAGGAGAGTCGAGTATATCCCGTGCGGCGACCACGGCCAGAGAGTCCGAGAGGAAGCCCATGGCGAAGGGGAGCTTGGACGCGGCGAGCAGGCCAAGGTTGGTCAGAGCCCCATCACATGCCATGGCGAGTTGGTAAATGCCGCCGCCGTGCACACGCCACTGCGAGTTCAACGCGAAGAGCCGACGACCTCCAGGGCCCATCACCAAACGCGAAACGTAGAAGCCAGGGTCAAAGGTCGCGTCGAGCACCACCACGCTGCGATCTGCCTCCACTCGAAAGATGCCGATGGAACCATCATCTTGAGCGACATAGCCAAAGCGCCCATCCGCCGAAAAGATGATCTCGCCGGAGAAGGTGCGTGCCATGGTGAAGACGATGTTGGGGCGCGAAAGCACCCCCGCGCTCGAGATATGCATCACCTCGTAGTCCCCAGCCTGTGTGAAATCCTCCGCATAGGGGCGACTGACCACCACCACGCGCTCGCGGTCTGCTGGGCCGGGGTCGAAGACACACCCTGAGAGGACATCCGCCGCTGGAGCCCCATCGGTTGGCCGGTCTTCCCCGGAACTGCTATCTGAAACGGCGGCGTCCAGAGCGCCGTCCATTCTTGGAGCATCATCCACGGCGCCGGCCTCGAGAGACCCATCGATGGTGTAGTCGACGAGCCAACCGGTGTAGGGGGCCCGATCGTTGTCGCTGCACGCGCTGGACGCCAGAGCCAGAGCCAGCGCCAGAAGGGACGTGGGGAAATGGGATAAGCGGCGGAAAAACACGAGAGTCCTCCTCGACCCAAGTCAGGGTCGGGCACCTTAGCAGGCATTGTCCCGAAACGGTGAAGGTTTGCTGCTGGCCTGC
>JAFCZD010000715.1 GCA_019314525.1 Deltaproteobacteria bacterium | reverse complement strand
GCCCACGCGATTACCGACAAAGGCCACCTGACGCCTTATCTCAGCGCGCTGAGAGAACAGCTCCTGGCCCAGGGGCTCACCGTCGCCAAGGAGACCCTGGTGGTACACAACGGGCGTGTTCGAACGGGCTACCGTATCGGCGAGCTGCTCTTTGGCAAGGCCAACTCATCAAAGCGGGGCGCCGTCATCCATGTGATCGGTGAGCGCCCAGGGACTGGGCACCACAATTTATCCGCCTACATTATCGCGCCGACGGCGAAGGCCTGGAAGAGTAGCGCTGAGGCTTACGCCCGAGGTGAAATGAAGGGCCAGGTCGACCACGACACCGCTCGGCTGGTGTCTGGAATTTCCGATACCGCGTTTTTACCGAGGAAGGCAGCCGAGCAGACCGCCGTATATCTCAAGGAGCTGCGAGAACGTCCATAGCGCCCATAGTGAAAGGCCCACGTTGACGATCACCTTTACAGCCTCACAGGGACTCGGCCGGGTTTGTTCGGTGTGGGTTGTGCTCTCATTTGTAGCGGTGGGGTGGCCCTCGCTGGTCAGGGCCCAAAAAGTGGTAGTCCCAGGCGTAGCTCAATGCAAGGCTGGCGTTGCTCAGGCATGTTTCGAGCTTGGGCGCGCCCCGTCGCGAACGCCTTCACAGAGGCGTCACTCCCTAGAAGTAGGCTGCAATTTGCAACACGGACCGTCATGCGTAGCTCTGGGCGTGGCATGGGTTCGCGTAGCAAGAGGTCGACAAGCCATCAAACCCCTGAAGCGAGGGTGCGTCTTGGGAGCGCCTTTGGGCTGCACCCTCCTGGGTTCGGGGTATTGGCGAGGCAAAGACGGCCCCTTGGGGTTGGCCAAGTCAGCGAAGAAGGCGAAATCGTATCATCGACGTGCGTGGCAGTTGACGCGCAAGTTGTGTGAGGCTGGCGATGCACGCTCCTGCAGTTCGGTGGGTTCAGCTTATGGTAGAGGGCACACTGGGCACCGTGCAGGCAGCGGTATTCGGCTGGCCAAAGACGAAAAGAAGGCGCTTCGCTTTCAGCGGCGAGCGTGTGAACAGCTCGACTACGCCGAAGCGTGTCGTGCGCTGGCGTTCAAGCTCTACAACACAGACCGCCCTGCGGCGCAGAAGTTTCGCCGTCGCGCGTGTCGACTTGGCATGAAGGCCATGTGTCCCTAGAGAGACTAGAGGGTGCCATCGCAGACCTCGACGAGGTCCATCTTCGCGGTTGAGTCGGGGGAGTCGAGTTGCAGCTTAATGATGACGCCTGTGTGTCCAGACAAGTGGGCGAGGTCTACGAGGTAGCCTGACCATGATGTGGTCAGGTTCTCGACGGTATCTTGGGCGACGGGCGCTTGGTCGGTTGTGACGATAGCCCTTGCCATGGCCCAAGTAACCCCAGAGCGCGCTCCAAAATAGTGAAGGACGGGGTGTGCGACCTGTGAAAAATCGAGGGGGCTGCGCAGGGACGCCGTGCCACCATAAGCGCCACCAGCCCGTAGCTGCCACTGCCCTTCGTGGGAATCCCCTGAAGCGGAGATTCTTCCGCTTCCAGAGAGCGACCAAAACTCCGGCTCTTCGGGTTCGAAGCTCGAGCGGAAGATAGCCTCCCCGCTGGCACACAGGGAGGGTTGTTTGATCCAGAAGACCGAGCTGAAATTGGACGTGCCGGTCTCTGGAGAGGAGATCGTGAGCCGATAGAGCCGTTGAGGTTCATAGTCAGGCTGTGTTGGGAAGAGCCATTTTCCATCAACGACGGTGGTGGAGGCGATGGCATACTGCCAATAGCTGTTCTTCTCGTAGAGCGTCACCACGCTGCCCTCAGCTGCCGTGGTGGAATGGGTCAGCGGGAGGGAGAGGCCGCCGGACACCCTTGGTTCGACTGACGATGGGTTCGTGCCTGGCCCGAAGAAGATTGGGCTGGCTTTCCAGTCACTATAGGCGAGGTCTTCAAGGATGAAGCGCTCAGCCTGATCGATGTTGAGAAGATACGCGACGTCGCATCCCTCCCACTGACACCCGGTGGCGTCGAGACCCACAACGTGCACGTCATCGCTGTCGCGCACGTGAAGGCCAACCCCGTGGACCTCGCGAAGAACCACGTTGTTGAGCTGCGCACCGTCGCATTGCAGCAACGAGATAAGCCCAGTGGACGAACTTATCGCGTTGGGTTCCATGCGGATTTCCACCTTGTTCAAGGTGATGCGAGGGGTGTGGGAGGCCACGAGGGCCTGGCTGTGAACGGTCATCTGCAATTCACTGAGCCGAATATCCCCCGCGGCTATCTCAAAGATCGGTAGCGTTCGATCTGGTGCGGTGTTCGAGTGTTTCAACTGAACACGGCCACCTGCAGCGCTGATGACCATACCGGGGCGCTTCAGCGCGGGGAGGGCTGTGCCAAGGACGATTTCAGCAGCCATGGCGTCAGAGAAGAGCGCCGCGTCAAAGACGATACGCGCGTGAGGGTGACCATTATTGACTAGGGTGATCGCCTCACGCAGGGACAACGTCGGGCCCGCCTCCTCCTCAAGGGTCATGGTGGATGGTCCGTCCATCTCGTCATTCACGGTGGAGACCAGCAGCGAGGCGCCCTCTGCCGTGATTTCTAGCGGCCACGGACCTCCCTCAACGGTCGCCACGAGCACAACTCCAAGGTTGGTGTCTACGACCTCCACGCGTGGTACCAACTGCAACACCTGTTGCTCGGCGTTTGTGGCGACCCTGCCGCGAAACCGAATCGTTGTCGTGCCGCCTGAGGGAATTGTGGCGAAGTCTTCGGCGAGGGGCCACAGCTCGACGATATCTGGCGGCGTCGAGAGGAAGGTAGCACGCACGATCACTGCGTCGCTTTGTCCAAGGTTTGCCACTTGAAGCGTGGCGCTCTTGCCTTGGTCACCGACGCTCCAGGGCGCGTCATCAAAGATCACGTCTGTCACTGCGATTAGAGTTGGGGTGGCTCCCCCATCGCCCAGCTCGGGCGCGGAAGTGCGCGCACAATGGGCAGTCAGCAAGACGAGGAGGGTCGTTGCTAGGGTTCGCACAAACGAGAGC
>JAFCZD010000714.1 GCA_019314525.1 Deltaproteobacteria bacterium | reverse complement strand
CTGCCCGCTTTGCGGGGGGAGGTCTCTTGGCACAAAGGCTCTGTCCTCATGGGCAAGCTGGGCGCCGCCCACCGGCGAGCGACCATCGCCCTGAAAGAGCCCCGCGAGGCCCTGGTGAAGTCCATCTCGTCGCATTCGCTGCCAGCGAAAGGTGAGACGCTGCACGTCACCTGCGCCTTCTCCTCGGACGCGCTCTACATGAAAGAGGGCCTCAGAGCGCTAAGAGAGTCCACCTCGGAGACCGATCTGCACATAGTGTTCTTTGCTGGTGGTGTAGTGATGGTCGCCCTCTCGCCACACCTTGGGGCCAACCATCCTGACGTGGTCTCCTTCGTCGAAGCTCGTGGCGGCGGCGGTCGAGGAAGAATGGGTGGTTTTCGCTTCCCGCAGCCCATCGCTCTCGAGCAGTACTCCCAACGCCGAGAGACGCTCCTGAAAGACCTCAAGGAATTCTGGCGCTGAACCGCCTGGAGCAGAGGATCGTATAGAGGCATCGACGCCGACCTCTAGGCTCGGTATGATCCACCGCTCAAAGGAGAAGATATGTTCGAGAAGCTCTTCGATCCCCAGCTCGTCGTCTTTGCGGGGCTTACTGTGGTGGTCATCCTGATCACGCTCATCGTGCTCGCCATCATTTCACGCCGTGTGCGCTTCTTGATGAGCGAGGTGGAAGGACTGCGCCGTGAGATCACCCTCCTAGAGGAAGTGCTGCAATCGGTGAACACCTCGTTGCAGGCCAAGGCTACCGATACCAACGCTACGGGCACCGACGACGCTGTCGCGAGCGACTGAGATGCCAGCCAAGCGCGCTTCACTCGCAGCGCTGCTGGCCGCGCTAAGCCTGTGGCACATAACCCCCCTTCAGGCCGCACCTTCACCTCAAACGCCTCCACCCGTTGAAGCTGAGCTTCTGACCCTCGGCACCGCCGACGAACTCTACGCTCGCTTCGGCCACGCGGCGATTCGCATCGGCGACACCGTCTACAACTATGGTTACACCGAGTTCGACAGCTCAGAACTCATGCTCGACTTCGTGCGCGGTCGAGCCCTCTTCTGGGGCGAAAGAGAGGATTACCACTGGGGCCTGCGCCGCTATCGCGCCGTCGACCGCACGGTCATCCGCCAGCGTCTGAACCTCTCCCCCTCCGAGTTGCGACGCTTAGAAGAGCTGCTCGCGGGGGTTGAGCAGCGTTATGTCTACCATCACTACAACGATAACTGCGCCACACGTCTGCGTGACATCCTCGACGAAGCCCTCGGGGGCGCCATCAAACGCAAGCTCGTGGGACAACCGCACCACCCACCCAAAGCCCTTGAAGGCCCTTTGACCATTCGGGCGCTCATGCGTCGTGGCTTCGCCAAGCGCTTTGATCTCCTCTTGGCCACCGCCCTCTTCCTTGGCCACCGCGCCGACCTGACGCTGGACAGCTGGCAGGCAGGCTTTCTACCTGAGCTCCTCGCGCAGGGGCTCGCCAACGTGCAACACGGCGCCACACCGCTGCTCGGGCCCCCTCAGATCGTCTACCAACGGCGTGGGCCTGCTCATGGGGTGGGAGCCGAAGACATGAGCGCCGTCTGGGCGCTGTGGGGCGTCAGCGCTGCCCTGCTCTTGCTGGGTCTCTTGGCGCTGCTCCTCACCAAGCTCCGCTGGCGCATCAGCGGCCTCATTGTGCTGCTCTTTGCGCTGGTGTCCACCATGCTGGCGCTACCGCTATGGGTGCTGGCTGCATTTTCGTCCATCCCCGAGCTCGCCCGCAACGAGTGGGCGCTGCTCTTTTGGCCCACCGATATTCTACTCGTCGGCCTGGGCATCGCTCTTCTTCGCGGGCGCTTCTGGCAGAGGCGTTGGCTCAACCATTATGTGGTGCTGCGCCTTGCGGGGCTGCTGCTCTTTGGGGTGGCCCACGTCGTGGGCCTGCTCTATCAGCGCCCCCTCGTGCTCATGGCCATCGCCGCAGTTCTGCTGTTCACGCCGTGGGCTGTGATGCGCATGTTGGGGCCAAACTGTCCGTCTTCAGAGCCAGATGCGCCACCAGGTGGGGAAACCATGCACACAATAGAGCCTGATCAGCGATGATCCAAATGTGATTTGGCCACAGTCGATCGTCGGCTGGCTATCTCGCGAACGATGAAGTGCTAGTTCCCGGGTGGGTTGGGCATATATCCAAAGATCCACTCGGCCGCAGAGAAGCCTTTGAGTGGCCGAAGGCCCAAGTCGATGAACGTGGAGGCTTTGGCCAAGCCCCCACCTACCAGCTCGTCTCGAAGCCAGGCGTTGCACAAGAAGACGAAGTCGTCGGCCTCGGGGAGGGCGTCGATCCGGGCAAGCTTGTTGATCGTTGGGCTGAAGAAGTCCAATAACGACCACGAGTGGTCACCCACAATCTCTCGCGGCACACGCCCAGTTTGGTAATAGGGACAACCCCCGCCGATGATCGAGAGCTTCACGTGGCGTGGTGTGGGCCCACCAGCAGGCCCCTCCGCCAAGTGAGCGAGAAACCGCTCGAAGAGGCGTTGAAGATCGCCTGTGACATAGCACAGCAGCTGGGCGCTCGGGACGTCGAAGCAGAAGAGCAGACACGCATCGCCGATGCGGTTGGCGACATAGATGCCACGCCCATGGGGCGAGTTTGCGCAGAGCAGCTCGTCGCGGAGGTCCTGCCAGCAGGCCGCCAAGTGCAAGTAATGCTCATCGGTTTGGAAGCTATCGATATAGCGGGTGAAGCCCTTGATGTCGAAATAGATCATCGCGTCAGCGACGCGTTTGGAGCAATCGATGGTGTTGGTGGTTTGGTGTGGCATCTTTTCTGGCCTGTCCATCCTGCGTCTGTGGTTGGAAGATCCCGAGGTGGAGTAAGGCAGAGTGTAGTCGCGGTTTGTGCACCCATGCTGCACATGCCGACAAAAACAGATGGACCCCAGCTCAGGGGCTGGCCCATGTGCTAAAGAGGCCGACGTTGCGTTCGTAGCTCAGTTGGATAGAGCGCCGGACTTCGAATCCGTAGGTCGCAGGTTCAAGTCCTGCCGGGCGCATCTTAGACGATCGGGCACTTGGGATAATCTCCTAAGTGCCCGTTTTGTTTTGACGGAGAGATTTACAGCTTTTTGCGAAAGTGATCGCGCAGATCCTCGCAGCGGGCAGGACGACCGCTGGCGGGGGTAGGTGAAGACCGCATTGCGGTCGAGGACCCAATTGACGCCATTATCGATTCCACGCAAGTGAAGGCGGCCTTTCTTTTTCACCATCCAGTTGGGCCTGCGATCAGGGTGGTTGGTGATGTAGTCCAAGATTACCAGCAGATCCGCCACCCTCGATCGCAGACTTGATCGGTGATGCGACGTGCGATTCATCCACGCGTCGTCGACGAGCCCACAGCGACAGCTGGGCCCATTATCACGAGCAAGAACCCGATCTGATCTCCATCGGCGATGTCGAAGCTTTGAGGGCGGGGCGAGGGTCACCTGTCCGCGTAGGTGCGCCTCAACAAGATCAACTGTGAGCTTCTCACGTTTCGTTCTCCAGCCTGAGCGGCGTCGGATCGCGTAGCGTAGGGTGGGGCGACCCGGCAGCACCAAGTCCATATAGGATCGAACCAATCTCTTGGGGATGCTGTTGCTCATGACCATGCCCTAATCACCTGCGTTGATCCTACCTTTCTCAAGAGACGACCCATGACCCCCATAGATACACTCCTACTTATGTTCCCCCTTGTCCGGCTTTGGGCCTTTCGTCTCGACATTCCGTGGTGTTGTGCCCTGTGGCTGTGTGGTCGCGTTCTTGGTCGCTTCCTGGTCCCCGCAACCCATCTTCACCGCATCAGAGCAGGCATCGTCACCCTCAAAACACTCCCGGCGAAGATCGCCACAGTACTTCTCGTCCCCCTTTGCGATGCTCGGCAGACAGGTCTTTTGGCGGCGTTCACAGGCTGACTTCTTGTTCAGCGCACAGATCGACGAGAGGCCGTTGCAGGCCAAAGTCCTCACCCCGCCGCCTATCCCCTTGTCCTCCAGCAATCGCCGACAGGAATTGGCGCTCCATGATCGATCCAGGTCTCGTTCATACCCAGGTCGAGCATCACTGCCGTTGGCGAGGGTCACGAGCTTGCAGCCTTTCAGGTAGAATCTGTTTCCCTTCGTTCGGGCTTCTGCATCGCCGCCCAGAACGTGCTTGTGAATACCGCCCGCCGCGTAGCAGAACCATACATCCCCCGCCTCACAGCGGTTGGCCCAAGTCACGCCAAAGATGCGTTGAGCAGTCATGCTGACGAAAAGGACGATGCAGAACACAAATCCGCCCAATGCAATCGCCGTAGCCCGTCGCCAGTTCCGCATCGCGACGGCCCCCAGGACGAACACGCAGAACCCGACCAACCACATCGATGTAAACACGCCCGTACTGCCGCCCGGTCCTCTGTTGAACATGCCCACGCCGGGACCATCGAGGATCGCGGCTATCTCGGACATCGTGAAATAGAACCCTGAACACGACGCGAGAGTTCCGATGATGGCGATCACTTGGAAGGCAAGATGCGGACGAGGCTTTGCTACCGGCGGGGTGGTTGCTGCGGCGTGGTCAGTCATTTGGTCGCGCCCCGCAAGAGGTCCTCAAGGTTCCTCAGGTAGTGACCAAGTTCCTTTCGCCCACGAGCTGTGCAGGTGTAGGTGGTTCTTGGCTTCCGCTCTACAAACTCCTTGTGGACCTTGACCAATTTCGCATCTTCGAGTTTGCGAATGTGGCTGGAGAGGTTTCCCTTGGTCAGGTCCAGGGTCTCTCTGACGGTGTTGAAGTCCATCGGCTCGTCAGCAGCCGCGAGGGTCGCCAGGATGGCCAACCGCACGCGATCACCGAGCACGGCGTGGGTCGATAGGAAGTCCTTGAAAACCTGGCCACCCTCGTCGACCATGGCCTGGTCGAGGAGGGCTTTTCTTAGGTCAACGCCATAAGGCACGCCGATGAGCCGCGAGACGGGCGTTTTCGTGGCTGGTCACTCGCGCATCAGATAGGATGGGCCATGACTTCTCTCACTTGTTGCAAGGGCCACAGCGCCCCCTCTCTGCTCGCGCTCCCTATGCGCCCCGTGCTTCCTGCGCTGCTCGCGCTGCTCGCGTTGAGCG
>JAFCZD010000713.1 GCA_019314525.1 Deltaproteobacteria bacterium | reverse complement strand
TAGTCCTCCATGCTCAACTCACCGCCCGCCGAGACTTGCCGCGGTGCAGAGAAGCCACCCTCAGCGTTTTTGCGGATGGCGAAGATATCGAAGTCCACGTCGGCCACCAGGGCAGGGTCAGCGGCGCCGCCTTTGATGCCGACGTCTGGCTGGGGTACTGGGCGGATCACCACAAAGATCATACCCGCCATGAGCAAGGCGCCTGCGAGGGCGGGAAGCCAGCGCCAGCTGGACACACTCTGCTGGCGGGCGGGTGTGTGCTGGGCAACCTCCTGCTCTTCGAGCTGGCTCTCTACCGCTTCCCAAACGCGCGCGGTCTCACCACGGGGCACGTCTCGCTTCGCTGCCGCCTCCAGAAGCGCCGCGTGACGATCGTAGATCTCTCGGGCTGCGTCGTTATCACGCAGCCGGTCGCGCAGCAGGTGTGCCTCCTCTGGTGAAAGCTCGCCGGCAAAATAGCGCGTGATCTCTTTTTCTAGGGCGCGCATGGGTTATTCCTCTAGCTTCCCGCTTTCGCGGGAATGACATTCTTTCGCGGGAATGACGTTGGTTCCTCTAGCTTCCCGCTTTCGCGTTTTCTGTCGCGTAGGCTTGCAGCGTCTTGTCCTTCACGACCTGTGCGAGGAGCTTCTTCTTCAGGTATTTGGAGCGTCGCTCGTCGATGCCTAAGGTCGTGGCGATCTCCCCATGAGAGCGCTCTTCGACGAAGCAGAGCTGAAAGAAGCGTTGTTGCTTGGGGTCGAGGGCCTGCACGAAGGCCTTCAGGGAGCGTCGCAAGCCTTCGTTCGCCGCGTCCTGTTCTGGGTTTTGCGACGTGTGTTGTGGTTGCTCCAGCGCCTTCTCTGGTTCCTCTGCAGGGATCTCCCGTGCAGCACGGCTGCGCGATTTCAGAAAGTCGATGGTGCGGTTGCGAGCCACACGACGCACCCAGCCGACAAACTCTCCCGAACGGTTGACGTCCACTTGCCCTCGCATGCGGTGCAGGTGCAGCCAGACCTCCTGCTGCGCCTCCTCCTGATCGAAGGCTCCTCGCACCAGGCGCCGCACCACCCACGCGACCTCGTTGTTCAAGCGCTCGAAAATACACCTAAACGCCTCACGATCTCCTGCCACGAAGGCAGCGATCTCCTGGGGGGAAATGCGCTCTTTTTCTGGGTCAAGGTCCAAGGTGCCGCTCCGTGGCCCCTCCTCCTATGGAAACCATACGAGGCGAGGCCAGGCGAGGGACAAGATTAGCATAAAAAGGGGTGCGGTTTGTTTGGGGAGCTGAGTGGGCAGCACCCTATCCATGACGCTACGTGTTCATGACGGCGGCGACACGGGGACGGGTAAAATAGATCAGCTGCAGGATGGGATAGGGCACATAGAGCACGAGCATCATCACACCGCTGGTGCCCCCCACCATATTGCTAACCTTGGACCCCATCATCGCCGAGGGCATGGCCCCTGAGGGTCCAGCGTTGGCGATAGACTCGAACATCGTCTGATACGCAGGCCCAATGACAGCGAAGCTGAACACCACCATGGCCAAGAGCATCACGATGGCCGCAATGCTCCAGTTGACAGTCCAGGGGCGCGCCCAGCGCCTGTAGCGCAGCTGCCCGATGCCGATGGCTAGCAACACCGCAGACATGGCCGCGAAGGCGAAGCCCTGAATGCCCATATAGAAGTAGATCTGACCAAGGTGCTTCATCATCAGCTTGGCATTGGCGGCACCTTGGCCACCCTGGGGCAAGTTCGAACCAAGGTTGGTGATAGAGTCGAAAGCCATGCCCACACAGCCCGAGAGCAAGCCAAAGATCAGCAGCAGGCTGGCGAAGATGATGGAGAGGATCCCGAAGACTTTGGGCACGCTCGTGGGGGGCCCTGGGACGGGCTCCACCATGCCCATGATGGGCTCGGCGTGGGCAGCGTCGCCGCTCTCTGGGGGTGCGTAAGGGTTAGCCATCTTGGTCTCCTCGGGCCGGTGCTTTGCGCTGTGCCAGGACAATCGTTGGCTTTTTGGGGTGCGGACGATAGAGCACGACGTTATGCCCAATGAGCCCACAGAGGGCAGCCCGGCTGCGCTTGGCGATATCAGCCGCCATGGCCTTTTTGTCTTCAGGCTGCACCATGCGCACTTTGATCAGCTCATGGTCCAGCAAGGCTTGTTTGGTGGCCTCGATGACCCCGTCGGTCACGCCATCTTTGCCAACCTGCACTAAAGCGTTGAAAGAGTGAGCCAAACCACGCAGGTGCTTGCGTTGAAACCCTTCCAGCTCAGGGGCAGGGGCTTGGCTCTCTTTGGTCTCTTTGGTCTCTTTGGTCTTTTTGGTCTTTTTGGTCTCTTTGGTCTCTTTTTTGGTGCTCATGGCCCCCTTCTAGCCTGCAGGTGCGCTGAAGGGAAGGCCTTGGTGGGCATTGCAAGGCCTCGGTGGCCTTCAGCCGATGCCCGCGCACTGCACAGAGCCGAGATCGATGCGGTTGTTCTCCTCCTCACACTCGTTGACCATGCCCTTGCCCTGGCCATCGTCATCCACCACCACGTAGAGTTCGATGGTCTTGTTGAAAGAGCCCGCCGGCACAGCGACGTCGAAAGAGATCGTCTCCGCTTGCTTGGGGTAGATCGTCGTCTTGGTGGCGACTGTCTGCAGCGCGATGTCTCCGTTGGCGTCCACGAGATAGAGCGTGACGTCTACCCCAGGCACAATCTTCGCGGCCCCCTCGTTTTTGACCGCGATGTCTACCGTGATGCGCGTGGTGCATGTGGGAGCGCTCTTGTCGAGCTGGAGATCTGGCGCGTCGAAGAGCCCGCCAGGTTGCACATTCTGCCGGAAGTTATTGAGCACCACGTTCTTCCAGTTCTGTTTTTCGACCCTCGGTACGCGCCCATCCTCGTCAATATTGGTGACGTGGTAGGTGTGTTGGTTCCAGATGCGTCGCGTGCGCACCCAGTTATTCGTCGTGTCATTCGTCGTGTCCTTGAAGACCTTGATGCCTGTTTTGGACGCGCTCTGGTCGGGGCAGACCTTGAACGCGTAGTTGTTGTTGGCCACCACGATCTCGGCGTGGTCATCGTTGTCCACGTCAACGATGATCGGATACTCCTGGAGCGTGCCGGAGGTGTTGCAATGAGAGAAGAGCACATCGCCGCTGGTGCCTTCGTAGATGCGCAAGACAAGCTCGTCGCTGTAGACGACCTCCGCCTTGCCGTCGCCTTCGAAGTCGAAGACCGAAGAGCCCGTGGCTCGTGAGCTGAGGTCCCTCGTCGTCTTGAACCACTTCGGCGTCCCATCGTGCTCGAAGATCACGTAGCCATAGCCAGCCGCGGCGGCGATCTCTGGTCTCCCGTCACCGTCGAAATCCGCGATAGTGGGCGGGCCACCACCGCATCCTTGGCATTTGTCATTCAGGTCTGCGTGGCCTTGGTTGATGTCCACAGGGCCCCAGTAGAGCGTGCCGTCGGCGTGGTGGGCATAGAGCGCGTGTTCGCCAGACACAGTGGTGACGATCTCGGGCTTTCCATCGCCGTCGAGGTCCGCGATGGCTGTGCTTCCATGTCCACGTGTCTCGTCGTTCCACAGCGTCTTGCCATCATGAGTGTAGACGACGCGACCACAGATCACCTCGGGCTTGCCATCATCGTTGATGTCGGCGGCGGTAGAGTAGGCGCCGCAGCCGGCACCCCCTTTCCACTTGATGTCTCCCGTGGCGCCATCGAGCACATAGTGCCGCACCAGAACCTCAGGGTTTCCGTCTCCATCGAGGTCGGCGATGGCCGGGGCGTAGCAGGCGGCCTCGGCGTTTTTCCATTTGAAGGTGCCATCGTTTTCGAAGGCGATGGTGCCGCCGCCTGACGCACACGCGATGATCTCAACCTTGAAGTCGTTGTCCACGTCGGCCAGGGCGACCTGTGTGCCGGGGGCCGTGCGATACGCAGGGTCTGTGATGGAGAAATGCTCCTTCTTGCCGTCTCCGCTGATCACCCGT
>JAFCZD010000712.1 GCA_019314525.1 Deltaproteobacteria bacterium | reverse complement strand
AAGTTGCTCGCCCTCGTCTATGACGCGTCTGGTAGGGATGGCAGGCGGACAGAGCAGCATTTACTCGAAGAGCGCACCACGGCCGTGGGCTTGCTCGAGCTGGTGAGTCTGGCTTAGGGGCGCCTTTCGACGGCGCTCCCTTATTCGCTTTCGCCTTGGTCTTGGAGATCTTCGAGATCGCGCTCCTCGCCGGTATCAGAGGAGGCGTCCGGGGCTGCGGCAGCTGCGTCATTGCTAGCATCAGGGCCGCCGTCCCCGCCATCAGGGAGGTGAACAAAAGAAAAGGGACCTAGGTAACTAGCCTAGATCCCTTATCTTCTTCAGTACACCCGACAGGATTCGAACCTGTGACCCCCGGTTCCGTAGACCGGTGCTCTATCCAGCTGAGCTACGAGTGCCGAACCGGGGGCAATATGCGCGACCTACACCTATTGGTCAAGACCCCACACGCTCTATTTTCCCGTCTAGAAGGTTCCGCCCATCATGCCCATGAATGGACTGGATTCGTGTTTTCATGGGAATGACGTGCACCCGCTTTAGCGGCTGCAAACCACCAACAACGCGCTAAGATCTCCCAACGGGAGTCGAAATCATGCGCATTGAGATCCTCACCTTCCAAGGCTGTCCCCACGGCCCACCGGCACACGATCTCGTTTGTGAGGTAAGCGCGGCCCTGGCCCCCACCGCGCGCATCGAAGAAATCGACGTAGAGAGCCCCGCGCAAGCCGCACACACAGGCTTTTTGGGCTCGCCCTCCATTCGTGTTGATGGGTGCGACCTCGAAGACCGTCCTCGCCCCCAAGAGGGCGTGATGAGCTGCCGCGTTTATGGCGCCTCTGGTCTGCCTCCACGCTGGTTGCTTGAGGCGGCCATCTTGCGAGCAGCCCCACCCCAACACCTGCTCTTTCTCTGCGTGGCCAACTCCGCGCGCAGCCAGCTGGCCGAAGGCCTCGCACGAGCCATGGCCCCTGAAGGCGTTAGCGTTTATTCGGCGGGCTCAGAGCCCACCGGCGTTCGTCCTGAAGCCGTCACTGTGCTCGAAGAGCTGAACATCCCCACCAACGCCCAACGCTCCAACTCCATCGACGCCCTCGAGGGCATCGCCATGGACACCGTGATCACCCTCTGTGCTGAGGAGGTCTGCCCGACGTGGCTGCAACCCGTCTCTCCTCCTAGTGGCAGGGGCGCTTCCAGCGCCCGCCAGCAGACTGTGCGCCGCCTTCATTGGGGGCTGCCCGATCCTGCGGCTGTCGACGAAAGCGAAGAAGCCCGCCTCAACGCATTCCGCGCCACCCGCGATGAGCTCTCGCGCCGCTTGCGGATGATTTGGCCGGGTCAGTTTAGACGAGGTCGTGAATGACGTTTAGCGAGTCCTCGGCTGACGCCCTGCGCATCACCAACGCCATCCTGACTCCTTGGGCGCGGGTATCCCGCTTTCAACCTTGGGTTCCTCTCCTTCCACATGCACCCCTCGACACCTCCGTCATCTCAGACTTGGCTAACGAGTTCGGAGTGACCTTGCCCCAGGAGTACACGCATTTCTTGGCTATGATGGGCAATGGTGGACTCGGTCCCACCTACTATCCGCTGCACTCTTTTTGCTACGCGCTCTTCGATAGCAAGGCACCCCACCAACGCTTTGCCTTCGAAGAACCTATCACGCTGGTCTCTTCAGAGCATCTCGAGCATGCCCGACGTCGGCTCGCGCATGTTGACGCTCTCGAGCTGGCATCATTGACCGTGCAAGATCCCGAGGGTGTTAGCAATGAAGCTCTGCTCATGTCTGGCTGCGTGTGCGTGGGAGAGAGCGGCTGCGGGCTAGACTACTTCTTGGTGGTGGATCAACGCTCGAAGCGATATGGGCAGGTTTGGCTTAGCTGTGACCTGGGAACTGCCCCCGTCGCTTCCAACTTCTCCATTTGGTATGAGGCAAGAGCTGGGGACAGAGCGGCAAAAGCCGAGGGGTTGAAAGGCGATGACGCGAGTGCTTGGAAACCAGACCACCCACACGTTGTCAGCCAAGCCTGCAAGGCAATAGACCGCTGGGTTGGTCTCGTTCAACGCTGGACCGACCGCATGCTCGCAAAGCAGAACCGATGGACGTGTGATGCCGTCAACGACATCTGGACTCGAACCCTCGAGGGAGACACCTTCCAGTGGGAGCGACAATACGCTCTGGCGAGCTACAGCATGGCTCGAGAGATTGTTGGAGATGACCCAACGCTGCTCACAGCAATGGCATGGGCTGAAGTCCTATTGGGCCTGCCAAGCGCCGAGGTGACGCTGGAGGCACTGGGACATGCCCACGCCGAGGCAGGCTTTCTTCGCGCCGAACATCGAGCAGCAAGGGGCGATGTCGTAGGCGCCATCGAGATCTGTCGACTAACCCTCGCTGAGCACGATGGGTCACAGACAACGTGGCTGGCGCTTGTCTCGTATCTCATACGTCAGAGAGAACTCGAGGAGGCGGTGACAATCGTTGACCGGCTCACCTCGATTGACGAAGAGGAGTGGGAGCCCGATCTTCGATGGACCTATCAACAAAGGCCGCAAGGGGTTGAGTATCTCTTTCACGCCAAGGCCGTCTTGGCGGCGGCAAGAGATGATCATGATCATGCGTTGCAATGGATCGCTCGTGCCTTGGAGGAGGGGCTCCCCCGTAGAGAGATCGCGAGATGTCCAGGGTTAGACGTCGTGAAGGCGCTGCCCAAATACCACGAAATGATGGTTGGCTAGGCTGCTATTTGCCGCCCAACGAAAAGCGAGACTCCAGACCAATGCCCAACGAGGGCGTCGCGGCGTTGGACTCCGCGTAGAAGACCCCGTCGAAGATGATCAGTGCGGCGAGCTGCGGGATGAACCACCAGCTCGCCGTTAGACCAAAGCCCAAATAGCGTGTCTGCCCGGCGCCAGCGGTGTTGGTGACGATCACCTCTTCAAAGAAGGGCTCGTACACGGCGAAAGAAGGGCTCGTACACGGCGAAGTGCAGGTCGAGCGCCAAACGAGAAAAGAAGGTCATGCCCAGCTGTGTGGAGGCGAGCAAGGCGTGATCGACGCCCTCGGCGCTGTTCAACCGCGCACCCACGGCCGCTCCCCAATACCCGGGCTTGCCGCCCAGCGAAAACCCCACGCCTACGCCCAAGAGCAGCTCACCAAAATGTGACTCCACTGTGGGCTGGTAAATGGCCCGCACCAATCGGCCGCCGCCTGCGTCGAAATCACTCTCCGAGAGCACCTTGTCGCCCACACCTGGCGCGTAGCCATAACGCACCGAGAGCGCGAGGCGCAGCCGCCCCTGCGTGAGCAGCCCAAGCTTCAGCCCCGCGGCGAAGGGGCCCATGTAGAAGGTCTCGCCATCGCCCGAGCTGGCATAACCCGCTGGCGCGGCCGAAAGGGTGACCGTCAGTCGCCGATGGACCCCGCACTCGCCATAGAGGTTGAGCAGGTGGTCCTGGTAGCTCGGCACTTCCTGGATATCTCGCAGCCCCTCGGCCGAATAGGCCCCCGCGCCGATCAGGCTGCGGTCCCAGAGC
>JAFCZD010000711.1 GCA_019314525.1 Deltaproteobacteria bacterium | reverse complement strand
CGCATGAAGAGCGAGTACCACGTCGCCACCGTGGCCCGCGCCTACCGCGCGGCCCTCGACGCTCTGGCGCGCGATGGTGCCACCTATCAGTTCGATGCACGCTGGCTGGGCGAGCTTCTGGCTGTGAGCCATCGTCCCTTCTCTACGGGCTTCGCCTTTGGATACCCCGAGAGTGACCCTGCCAGCCTGCAAGCGCCCAATCATCCTGTCAGCGATTGTGTGCTGGTGGGCTACGTGGACAACGTCGACGAAGGGCGTCTGATGGTTCGCGTGAAAAACCCCTTCAGGCCTGGTGATGAGCTGGAGTGGATCGGCCCCGGTGAAGCAGGTGGCGACTTCGAGGTAGATGCGATCTGGGACTTGGACGGTGAGGCGCTGGATCGCACCATTAGCGCGACAGTGGTGCAGGTGGCTGTGAAGGCTTCAGGGAACGCTGCCCTTCCGCTGATAGGTGGGATTATTCGTCGGCGGGTGGCGTGATGGGATATCGTGATGGCGTGAAAACGCAACTCAGCGACGTCATGGAGCACCTTACGCCCTACACTCCGGGTGAGCAGCCCAAAGATGGCGCGAAGGTCGTCAAGCTCAACACCAATGAAAACCCCTACCCACCCTCGCCGCGGGTGCTCGAGGCGATCAAAGCCGCAGCCAACGCATCGTTGCGGCTTTATCCCCACCCCGACGCGGGCCCCCTGAGAGCGGCCGCCGCACAGCATTTCGGTGTGACGGAGGAGCAGGTTTTCTGGGGGAATGGTTCTGATGAGGTCTTGGCTTTCGCCTTCCTCGCGCTCTTTCAGAAAAGCCAACCGCTGCTCTTTCCGGACATCACCTATTCGTTCTATCCCGTGTACGCCAAGCTCTTCGGCATCCCCGTGCAGCAGGTGCCCTTGGCCGCTGATTTCAGCATAGACCTCTCCCAATACGCCCAGGACGCAGGTGGGGTTGTTTTCGCCAACCCCAACGCGCCCACCAGCCTCTCTGCACCAGCAGAGGCCATCGAAGCCTTCGCCAGTCAGCGACCCGCCACGCCCGTGGTGGTTGACGAGGCCTATATGGGTTTCGGTGCTGCTAGCGCGCTACCTCTGGTGGAAAAATATCCCAACGTGCTCGTGGTGCGCACGCTCTCAAAGTCGCATAGCTTGGCTGGGCTGCGCGTGGGCATGGCCCTAGGGCATCCGCGCTTGATCGATGCTTTGCAACGCGTGAAACACAGCTTCAACTCTTATGCCGTGGACCGCTTGGCCATCGCCGGCGCCATGGCAGCTCTCGCCGATAGCGAGTATTACGATCACATCAGCCAGCAGATCGTCGCCACCCGCGACAAGACCACCCAAGCTTTGCGCGCTCTTGGCTTCATCGTCTTGGATTCCAGCGCCAACTTCGTCTTCGCCAAACCTGCAGGGATCTCCGCCAAGGAGCTCTTCGAGGCCTTGAGGGCGAGGGGGATCCTCGTGCGCTATTTCGACAAGCCGAGGATCGACGAGTACCTGCGAATCACCATGGGCACGGCGGAAGAGATGCAGGGTTTTGTGGACGCGGTGGGGGCGATTGTTTCGAGTGGTGGATGATCACGTCGACCATGTGGCTACGGCCAAGGGCTTCCGTTATGCCCTCGAAAGAGGTCATCCAGTCACCTCCGTCAAAGATTCCCGCGTGCCAGGCTGTCGCGAAATAGTTTCGCGGGCCCTTGGGCCCACGGTGGCTGTAACGGAAACGTCGGTGGCTCAGGCCATAGAGGGCAGAGCTTTGTTTAGCCACGCGTTGCCGCCTAGCTGCCAGCCGGCAGCATTTCCGAGCCTGCTGGCGCCAGCCTCTATAAGCACGTTGTTCTGGGCGACGTTGGCGCTTGTGAGGGGGCTCTTCCACCAGGCGATGCCGTCGCCACCCACTGCCACGTTGTTGCGGATCTCCACGTCGTGCGTCGAGGCGGCCGCCAAGCCCCAGAAGTCGTAGGGCTCGCTGCCCATGAGGATGGCTGTGCCCGCACCACCATGTCGGCCGCGCACCGCGAGGATAAGGCTTGGCTCTTTGCAGATCATTGCAGCGAGAAGGGGTAGGTGATCGTCATGGATGTTCTGCTCGGGGGAAAGCTGGCTTTCTTCACGACAGCACTCACACACGCTCCCGTTGGAGTATTGGCAAAGAGGCCCAGAATGGTGGCGGTGGAGACCTGGCCGGACATCGTGATGCCGACGCGTACCATGGCCATGCCTGGGACTCTGAAGCGATCGTAGCAGGCCTGGACTCGCCCCTTGAGATCGCGCATGGCAGCTTGGATCTGCGAGCGCTCAAGGCGGTCTGGCAGGGGGGCCTCAGGAAGGGCTGGTGGAGGTGACGAGGCGGTCGCACCGATGCTTGAGGGCGTCGGTTCATCAGCAGATGCAAAGAAGAAGGCGGCCGCAGTCATGCCAACACACCCCATGATCACCGCGCTCACCACAGTCATTGAACCTCGTCGTCCTCGGGGCCGTGGTGGTTTGGGTCGCAGCTCAGCTGCCTCCCGTTCGGCTTCAGCACGATGGGCCTTTTCGGCGGTGAGCTTCGCCTCGAGCGCCTTGATGCTTGCTTGCTCGGCGTTGAGGTCAGCTTCTAGGGCTTCTACGCGGGCGAGGAGGGCGGCGTGTTCATCACGGTACATAGCTCAGTCTACCTGACCTCGGGACCGAGATCATATCGCCACCTGAATGGGTGTGTGAAGTAGAGTTTCGTCGGCGAAAAAGCTAGCGACGAGAGGGCGCCGGGCGTTGGATGTTCTTCAGCGCTTGCTTGGCGCGCCGATAGGTCTTGGAGGTCAAGCCGAGCTTATGGACGACGGTGTTTCGAGTCATTGGGTAGAGCATGGCGGCTTGTTGGGCCAAAGCCATAAGCTCACTGCGATAGAATTTATTGTGGGGCTGGCCAAAAAATTCCCTTGCTGCAGCCTTCTCGCGTGAGGTGCCACCCAAGCCGAGCACCATCATCTTCACCATGTTCTGGGCGACCCCATTAGACATGGGGGCGACGAAATTTAGGGAATAGTCACGAGGAAACTCCTGAACCACCTTGCGCAACCCCA
>JAFCZD010000195.1 GCA_019314525.1 Deltaproteobacteria bacterium | reverse complement strand
GCAGAGCAGTCTGATGTTTGTTGCCTTAGGGATGTTCGCTTAGGAGGAACGTATGCACGTCCACAGTCGAAAGCTATCCCTCTGCGGTTTGGGGTTGGTGGTCATCATCGCCGGGGCCTGTGGTCGCACGACCACCAGCGGGGTCGTGGACGAGGTGGCAGCTGAGGCAGACTGCCAAAACGGTATCGACGACGACGTCGATGGTCTCCCGGACTGTCAAGACCCGGACTGTGGTCAGGACAGTTTCTGCTTGGCGGGGGATGAAAACTGCGGCAATGGGAAAGATGACGATGGTGACGGTCGCATCGACTGTGAGGACAGCGATTGTTTCACCCACCCGCTCTGCACCCAGCCAGGCCCGGAAAACTGCGTCAACCGGCGCGATGACGACGACGACGGCCTCGTGGATTGTTTCGACCCCGATTGCTTCGAGAACCCCGCGTGCCGAGATGACGAGATCTGCGACAACAGGCGCGATGACGACGGAGATGGTCTGGTAGACTGCCGGGATCCGGACTGCTTCGATCACCCTGTCTGTAGACCAGGGCGGGAAGACTGCGACAATCGGCGGGACGACGACGGCGATGGCCTGGTGGACTGCGATGATCCAGATTGTTTTGGTCACCCCGCTTGCGTGCCAGGCCAGGAGAACTGCCAGAACCGGCGGGACGATGACGGCGATGGCCTGGTGGACTGTGACGATCCCGATTGCTTTGGCCATCCCTTCTGTGGGCCAGGTCGCGAGATCTGCGATAACAAGCAAGATGACGATGGCGATGGTCTGATCGATTGTGATGACTTCGATTGCATCGGACACCCCACCTGCGGCCCCGGCGGCGAGATCTGCGACAATAACCGGGACGACGATGGAGACGGTCGGGTGGACTGCGCGGACTCCGAATGCATCGGCCACCCTGCCTGTCCCGCCACCGAAGAGTGCACCAACTTGCGCGACGATGATGGCGACGGGCTGGTGGATTGCGACGACCCCGACTGTGCTGGCTTTCCGGCCTGCGTGCGCAGGGAAAACTGCACCAACCAGCGCGATGACGATGGCGACGGTCTGGTGGATTGCAAGGACCCCGACTGTTTCAAGCACCCCGCTTGTGAGATTCCAGGAGTAGAGATCTGCAATAATGGCGTCGACGACGATGATGATGGGGCGGTGGATTGTGACGACGACGAGTGTCGCTTCCTGCCCATCTGCGCGCCGGGGAAAGAGGATTGCAATAACCACCTCGACGATGACGGCGATGGCGCCGTGGACTGTGACGATCCCGACTGCATCGACGCACCCCATTGCCTGACGCTGTTCTGCAAGCCTGAGGTTGATTTCGGTACTGTGGCGTCGCGGGACGCCTCTGTGACGCGCACCCTCAACACCTCTGGCAAGAGCGACATCTACCTCTCCACCTGCTCGGTTCCAGGGGGCGGCGAGGTGGTCGCGCATTTCCGTCTCACGGTGGCCACCGACGTCAAGCTGAGCTACGAGCAACTCTCAGGCGATCACGTTTTTGGGCTCTTCCGTGCGGGCGTGGGTGAGGCCTGCAACGCCAACCCAGTCTCCTGCTTCGATCCTGATTCAGCCTCCACAGGCGACTTCGCCCTCAAGAGCCTCGCGGCTGGCGACTACTACCTCTTCGCCGAGGCCTTCGCGGCGGACCTTGAGGGCACCGTTGTGGTGACCTTGAGCACCCAGGCTTCTGCCAAGCCTGAAGACTGCAAGAACGGCATCGACGATGACGGTGACGGCGCCGTGGATTGCGCCGATCTGGACTGCATGCTCTTGCCTGAGTGTGAGAGCCTCAACTGCAACGTGGACGTCAACCTTGGCACGCTGGTGGTGGGTGGTCCCTCCAAGTCGGCCCAGGTAGATACACGCGGCGCAGGAGATGACGAGACGGAGAAATGCGCCGCGGGTGAGGGGCAGGACATCGTGATCCGCTTTGTGATGCCCGAGGCCGCAGGCGTGGACATTACTGTGCAGCAAAATGGCTGGCACGTCTTTGGGATGCATCACGATCTGGGACCAGGCACGCGCTGCACCGCTGACACAGGGAGCTGCTTCGACACCAACAACATGCCTGGTTTCATCATCGAATACGGCACCATGGAAAAGGGCGTCTACTACCTGGTGCTCGATGCGCTCTCGCCAGGCCTCGAGGGCCAGCTCAACCTCGAGTTCCGCGCTTTTCGCCCACGGGGCCCCGAGCTCTGCGCCAACGGCATCGATGACGATGGTGATGGGCTCGTGGACTGCACCGACCCTGACTGCACAGGGGTGGTGGGCTGTCCGGGGCCGGTCTGCTCTCCCGAGGAGCGGACGGGGCCTCTCAGCGTAGGCGATGCGCCTGTGAATTTCTTTCTCGACACGAGGAGTGAAAACAACGACCAGACCGTGCCCTGCGCCCTTGGTGGCGGAAAAGACGCCGTGATCGAGATCGAGCTCACAGAAGTCTCAGGGCTCGCCGTCGGCTGCTCGCAAACGGGCGATCAGGTCTTGGGGCTCTTCGTCGCGGGGCAACCGCGAGACCCCTGCGATGAAAACCCCATCAACTGTGCGGATCCCAAGACAGGCACCCTTGGTTGCAACTTCATCTTCCCGAACCTGCAACCCGGCAAGTACTATTTGGTGGTGGAGGCCTTCGAGCCGGGCGCCGAAGGCACCATGCAGATTTCTCTGGCCGCGACGGCTGACCACGCCCAAGAGATTTGTAATAACGGCATCGACGATGATGATGATGGCCAGATCGACTGTCAGGACGCCAACTGCTCCACCAAACCGATCTGTCAGGGCGAGACGTGCACGCCAGAACAGAAGATCGATCTGATCGTCAAGGGCGGGGCCGTCAAGAACGTCGCCGTGACCACCACAGGCGTGGGAGACACAAGCTCCACATCGTGTGCACAGGGTGGTGGTGAGGACGCTGTGGTGGCGTTCACCCTCGCTGAGCGCTCCAACCTGCAGATCGAATACGCTCAGTTCGGCAACCATGTCTTCGCGATTTTCGAAGACGGCGGCCAGGGCTTCGCCTGCGATGCCATGCCCATCAGCTGCCAGGCGTCTAATGGGCAAGCCACAGGTAAGGTGCTCTTCTCTGGCGTGGACCCAGGCGAATACTATCTCGTCGTCGAAGCCGTGGCCTCGGGCAGCGAGGGCTCGGTGGTGATGCAGATCGCCGCGCAGTAGTTGGCTCGTTAGATGCACTCACTGTCCCAACGCAGAAGGCGTCCTTCTCGTGCGGTGGCGCTAGGTATCGCCGTGTGTTCCATCGCGCTGATAACCTCTTGTACGCGCCTTCTCTCACAGAACACCGATACCGCGGCGCGCCCCAATCTGGATGCAGGGGACGGCAGCAACACCCCCACCGATGGCATCGCCCCCACCGATGGTATTGGCCCCCCCACCGATGGCATCCGCACTGATGGCATCCGCACTGATGGCATCCGCACTGATGGCCTGGTCGGAGACACTCTGCAGCCGTCGAAGCGCGCCCGTGGCATATACGACACCAGCTTCGCTACCGGAGGCGTCCATAGTGAATCGGGCTACCTCAATGGCAACTATTTCAACGCAGTGCTCGTCGCTCCCTTGGGCCAGGTCTACGTTGCCGGGGCATTGCAGGTCAACTCATCCGATTGGGGCGATATCATCTTGCAGCGCCTGCACCCTAACGGCTCGTTGGACGTGGGCTTCAACTTCACCGGGACGCGGATCGTCAACTTTACACCCTTTGAACTTGCCGTAGGACTCCATATCACGGGTCAAGGCAAGCTGCGCCTGGGCGGCGCCCGCACGGTACAGGAGGATCCGCTGGTGATGGGCTTCAACGACGACGGCACCACCGACACGGACTTTGGCTCGGCGGGCATCGTGCTCAAGGGCATCGCCGGTGAGAACTACCCGCGGGCCATGGCGGTCGACCCGGTCGATGGCGCCTTCTATATCGTTGGCGACGACTATGGCGACACCCCCTACGCGGTGAAATTTACCGCCGCTGGCGCCGTAGATAGTAGCTTCAGCGGCGACGGTCACCTGGTCTTGCCCGGTCTGACCTATGGCGAGGCGATAGATGTGCAGGTAGACGCCAATCGGCGGGTGGTGATCGTCGGCGAGATCAAGCCGGCAGGCGCAACCGACGATAAGGCGGCGATCCTGTGGCGGCTGAACCCCAACGGCTCCCTTGATACGAGCTTTGGCAATGGCGGCGTGCTGATCCTCGATGACGTCTTCGATACGGGTGTCGACGAAAGTGCCAAGGGCCTGGTCCTCGATCAGGCCGACATGCTTTACGTCACGGGCAGCGCGTCAGGGGGCGGCGTGTCTGACCTCGTGGTCTGGAAACTCGACGAGACCGGTGGCCCCGTCTCCTCCTTCGGCACTGGGGGCGTATATCGCGCAACCGATCTCGCCTCCGCGGGCGGATCTGGCGGCGGAAGCGCGTTGAAGTTGGACGCTTCAGGCGATTTGGTGATCGTGGGCTCGGGGTCGAACGGATCGAATATGGATATCGTGCTCTTACGCCTGCGACGCGATGGCATCTTGGACAGCAGCTTCGGCGATGGCGGGAAGGTCATTGTCAGCGACGTCTTCGGTGAGCCAGCAGACGACTACGCCCGCGCCCTCGACTTTGGCCTCGGGGGATCGATCTATGTCGCTGGCATGGCCATGGCACCCGATGGCTATCGAGACGCGATCTTAATAAAGGTAGATTGAAGGCGCGGCTTTGGCGTAGATCGCCGCCCAATAGTTTGGTCGCTAGCGCTCTGAAAAGCGCAGGCGGGTTCCCCCGAGTTGAAACTCATCTCCATCACGGAGCACCGCTCGCGATACGCGCTTGCCTCTGAGCCACGTGCCAGCCGCGGTCTGGAGGTCCTCGACCCAGAACTTGCCGCCCGTCGTGGCGCGAAAGATCCGACAATGCTGGGCTTCGATGGCTGCGCCCACCAAACGCAGTTGGCTTGGCACTTGGGAGCCAACGATCAGCTCGTCGCAGATGGGGAAGGTCTGACCACAGAGGGGGTGCTCGTCGCTCACCAGCTGCAGCTCGGCGCTGGCTACCTCTCGTTCGCCGCCGCCGCGCGCGAGATGGTCAAGGGACATGCCCATCTCATAACGGAGGCTTCCTCGGACAGGCAGCGCGAGTTTTCGCAGGGCCGCGAGATCTCGCAGGGCCACCTTGCGTTCCTTTTTGGCGAGCAACCCGGTCTTATGCCAACTGCTGAGGACCTGAGCGATGGCCCGTGTGCTGACACCCAAGGAGGTGGCCATCTCTGGCTGAGACAGAGGTCGGGAAAAGACGATATCGCCGCAGGTGTTGAGTTGGCCGAAGAGCTCGGCGTATGAGAGCAGCAGGTTGGCCAGGCGCTCTTCGAGGGGAGAGAGCATGGCACGTTCATGGCGAGCCACCACACAGAAAGCCGCCGCCATATGTTCGAGGTGGCGCTTGGTGGCTGTGGGGTGCGCGTCGAGGAAGGCTTGGTAGTCTGTTGCGGGGATGAGCGCGAGGCGGATGCTGTCCACCGCGGCGACGTTTTCCAAGAAGTCCAGTTCATGCAAGAGCTCGATATCGCCAAAGACGTTAGGGGCTCGCATCAGCTTCACGACAGTTTGGCGGCCATCAGGTGTCTCGTGGAAGATGCGCACGGTTCCAGTGAGGAGCACCCGCAGCTCGCTGGCGGGGTCACCCACACGGGCAAGTACGGTATCAGGTTCGTGCGCTTGGGTTGGGTAGCGCTGAGAAAAATCGGCGCAGGTCGCAGAGCCGGCTGCGGCAAAGATGCGATTTTGCTCCCAGAGGATAGCGTCGAGTTCAGCCATGGCTCACGAGTATGAGTGAGCTTGGAGGGGGAGGGCAATGAGGGAGTGAGCTGACGTGATATTTCAGAGGCAGGTACTTCAGAAAACGATGCCGAACGTGAGTTCAGCTGTGGGCGTGAAGCCGCTCACGCCCACAGTCTCGGTGGTGGTCCCATTGGATATATCCACCTCGAGGTCATAGTAGAGCGCGCCAGCACCAAGGCGAATGTCGACCGGGCCCCAGAGCCAAGCCCAACCCACCACGCCGCCGCCTGCCCAGAGGAATGCGTTGGCAGTGTCCGCGGTTGTTTGGGATTGACCGAAGACCACTCCGCCACGCATCAGTGGTGAGAGATAGAGGCCACCTGGAGCTCGTCCAAAGGGATATAGGGAGACGCGCAGCTCGCTGCTCAGCGCCCAGACCTCATCGTTGTCCCATGGGTTGATGTATTCCGCGCCGACCTGAAGCGACAGGTGGGGTGTGAGGACCCGTTCGTAAGCGACACCAAACGCGCCAAACGCAATGCCAGCGGGGTCGATATGTACAGCGTTGCGTCGCGGCGCCTCCGCGGTTTTTCTGAGGGCATGGGGTTGGGCGAGCACATGACTTGCCGTGGCCAAAGTGGCTGCTGTGATGATGATGGTCAGAAGAGTGGTGCTGTGATGTTTCATGGTGACTCCTTGTCTTTCCTCTCCAGGTTTGCTGCTCCGTTGGTCAACGCTGGAGCACTCTTCACTTAAGCACCTGGCGTGCCAAAACTGCCATGCATGCAAGTCGCGGAAATAATGGCGAAAAGAGCAGGCATTGGAGGTGAGCGGCCGGATACTACACAGCCAAACCCACTGCAAAGTGGTGACCATGAAGAACTTCATGTTCGGGGAACGAGTTTTGCTCTACTCCCTGGGCAGTATGTTTGTCCGTCTTGTCCCAGCTTCAGCTCTGATCATCGCAGTGTCTGTAATCGCTAGCGATTACACGCGTGTGCAGGCGGCCCCGGCCCGTAAGAGTCGAATTGGTTGGAAGCGTGGAAGGATCCACGTCAGCACCCTGGCGAAAGCATTGGCCACCACACAAGTCATGTCACCAACATCCCCTGTGCCGAACCCTGACCCCAGGTTGAGCGAGATGGCGAAGGTTCTGCGCGCGCAGAAGCCACGCCAAGATTTCCCCTGGCGATCCCGCTCCATGGAACGCAACGTGGGCAGGGCGCTGATCCCCTTCTACCCTCTGGTGGATAAACGCGGATGGGTTCGCCGGTCGGCGTTGCGCAAGTTGTATGGCACCGACACGCTGCGCTTCTATGATGCCATGCTCGAGCAGACCCATGCGGGTCGAGGGCTTTCCGGCATTACGTGGGACGCGTTACTCCAGCGCATGCCGGATTTCTTGCGTGAGGCCATGGTCGCGGGGCAGCACTTGCTGCCGCGCATGCGCGCGTTTTCCTCCATTGTGCGACGCTACGGCAAGCTGCGGCCAACACACCTCGAGATGCGCGGCCAGATTCTGGGCAACACGGCGGCGCTGCTCCTGCGCGGAGGCAGTGTGCCTAGGCGCACCCACGTCTATGGGAAGACCTATTCCTTTGATGCCCGGGCGGGGACGCTCCTGCATGCCAAAGGCTATGGGGTAGAGGGCACGCGCTTTCACGACGGCGCCGAGTATCTGCAAAAAAACGGTGGAGGCTTGGAGCCAAGACTCGAGGGCAACCCGTGGGCGAAGATTGACCAGCGGGAGACACAGCGCGTTGAGGCTCGGATCGTCGCTCAGATTAATTCAGTGAAACACCCGGAGCGTATCAAGAGGCCGATTTTCATGATGGTGGATGATGGAGGCGATCTGCTGGAAGTCGCAGCGCGGGTGTTGAGGCGCCCGGAGTATCGCCCCTACGCACACCTCTTCACAGCCGTGGAGCAGACGAGCAAGGGGCATCACAAGATGGTGGCGATTAAGCCTCCCTTCCCGGTGGTGAGCGTCGCCAAATGCTGGGCGAAGACTACATACGGAAACCCGATGTTCGGCCATGCCATCGCAAGAGAGGCCCGAGCGTTGCTTGCAGAGCTCGCCAAGGAGCGTCGCATCTTCATTCCCAGCGACAGCCGCACAATGGTTGAGCCCCAAGGGTCGATGATGGATGGCGATGGCGCTCCTTTGGAGCCGCCACCTGGTAGTGCGGGTGATACGAAAGTCATCAAGCTCGGCACGGCGACGACGGGGCGGTCACAGAAGGTGGGCGGCTTGAAGCTGGGAAAGAAGGCCGTCGTGATCGGAGCCAATGGCTCCATCGGTCGCGGCGTCATTCGATCGTTGATGGCGGCAGGCTATGAGGTTGGGGGCTACGACCTCGCCGGCGTCGACGCACCACCTTCTGGGATGAAAGTCTATGGGAGCTTCGACAGCGCCTTGAAGGCAGGGGATGTCATCTTCAGCTGCACAGGCAAGCAGACCATTGGCCCTCCCGAGTTGGAGAAAATGCGCCATGGGGCTGTGGTGGTCAATGGAGGGTCGGCGGGAGAGTTTCACCTGCCACGCATCCTCAGCGGCTACACAGTGGCACCCCTTGGCGCAGAACAGGAAGGCAAGCTGCGCGTGGCCGACCGCATCATTGGCCACGAGCGCTTCGTGCGCTTCAAAGACTCGCTGGTCCCTGTGCGTGGCGTCGATCCTCATGAGGTCTGGGTGACCAAAGGCGGTAAGGAAATCCTCATTGCGCGCGGGGGAGGCGTCATCAACTTTCCGTTGGATGTGGGTCATCCACGGGCGGGCAAGCTGATCCCGGGTCGCTACATTCAGCTGGAGATTGGGCTCTTACACCTAGCGATGCTCCAGGCGCAGGGCGAGACCAAGCCTGGTGTGCGAGAGTTGAAACGTGCACCCCAGGAGGTGCTCGTGAAGGAGGTCCAGGCTGAGTTGTCCCAGCGTGGTGAGTCGCTGCTGGCACCGAGCTGGTAGGTTTGCTCAATCGGGGCAGGCCGCTTCGTTGCGTGGAGAAGGTTTGTCATCAAGAGGCTCAAAGGAGGCGTAGACAGATGGGGTAGCGGTAGCGCTTGCCACCCTTGGCCATGATGGCAGCGATGATCACGAAGAGCGATTGAAAGGCTACCGCTAGCACGAGCAGGATCACGGCGTAGACGTTCATCGAGCGGCCAAGGGTAGCGAAGAAGAAAATCCAGGAGCCGGCGTCAACAATGGCCATCGTGACACCAAAGTTCGAGGCCTCGAGGCCCTGATCGTCCACAAAGGGGTCGCGCTTGCGTCCGAGCCCCCACACGATGAGCGGAAAGACGACCTGGCCGAGCCAAGGGAGGACCCAGCCGCCAAAGGACGATAGGTGGGTCATCGCGGCCCAAGTCGTGGCACTGCTGCTCGGGCGTTCACCTTGGTCTTCAGTCTTTTTCATGCCGCATTCCAGTCCGTTGGCAACTATACAGGGCCCCTCAGGGCGCATGTAAGACAAAGAGTTCTTGGGCTGAGATTCGAACCCAAGAAACGAGAGGTGCCAGCCAGCGCGGTGGTCATCGTCGCGAAATCGGTCAGTGAACTCCCTCAAAAGGTAAGCAGTTTCACCGCAGAAGTTTGGCCCAAACCTTGCTGATAGAGCGTTCGGGAGGAAGTCAATGCTCTACTCTATGGGAAAATCCCTGCTCGTTGTCTCGGTCGTCTTTGCA
>JAFCZD010000194.1 GCA_019314525.1 Deltaproteobacteria bacterium | reverse complement strand
ACCCCGGTGCCGGCACGCCCACTGTGCCGTTGGGAGACCCCCACTTCCGTGGCCGCTACTGGCGTGAAGATGCGTAGAAAGCCTGTCGAACTGGTGATCCAGCTGTCGATCACGATCCTACTATCCACCAGCGGCGCGTCGTCATAGAGCACCCAATTGAGCTGAAGGTCGTTGTTGGCTAGATCAACGGTGCCCAAAAAGGAGGTTGTCGCAGAGTCGCGGTGGGCGGTGCTCAAAGAGTGGAAAGCTCGTCGAATCGAAACCACTAGCGCTGCCGAAAGATCTGGCAGTGGATTGCCGTGGGCGTTGGATACGTAATAGCGCGTTGCGCTGCGTCTGCCGGTGATGAAGGCTCGGCCGGCTGCGCCGTAAGTGATGATATCCCCGAGGCCGATCCTTGCCGGCTGGGCCAAGCTCAAGGTGGCCAGGCCTCCGGCGATCGTGATCGTGGGTGCTCCAGCTTTCAAGTCACCGGTGAAGTAACCAACCGAGTAGTAAACCCCCGGAAAGGGGGCGGACAGACCCGTGTCGTCCGAGCGGGTATCGTCCGAGCGGGTATCATCCGAGCGGGTATCGTCCGAGCTTGAGCCAGTATCGGAAGCCGCGATCCCGCCGGAAAACCCGGCTCTCACACATGCAGCGCATGAAAGGACCACGCCGATGAAGAGGCATCGTGTGAGTGAAGGCATGAGCCGAATATATCACATAGTTGTGAGTGCAACGGTCCCCCCTCAGAACTGAAAGTAGATGAAGGGCACAGCCTCGCTGCTCGCTGCGTAGCGTACGAGGGTCACCGTGGCGAAGAGAAGCGCACCCATCAACGGCGCGGGCAGGCGGTGTATGCCCTCTTCCTCCAAGCGCGCCACGCCATCAGGGATGACATGGGTCATGGCGCCCAGGGCGAGCACGCTCCACACCAAGGGCGAAATATTGGCGCTGCCTCCCGTGAACTCAGCAAGGATTAAAAGCATGCCCGCGGCGTGTGCGAAATCGGGAGAGCGAAAGAAGATCCACGTGAGACAGACGAAGTGGAAGGTGATGGCGATGCCCACCAGCTGCCAGAGCCGAGGGGATACGTGCTGGCGCAACAACGCGAGCACGCCACTGCGCTGAGCTGCGCGCGTGAGCCCGAGCATCACCCCGTGCATCGCTCCCCACACGACGAAGGTCCACGCAGCGCCATGCCAGAGGCCACCGAGGAGCATGGTGATGGCGAGGTTACGATAGGTCTGCCAGCTCGAACCGGCCGAGCCACCGAGGGGAATGTAGAGGTAATCGCGCAGCCAGCTCGAGAGCGAGATATGCCAGCGTCGCCAGAAGTCTTGCAGATTGCTGGCGCGGTAGGGGTGGTCGAAATTTTTGGGTAGGGTCAACCCCAAGAGCAGCGCTGAGCCGATGGCGATATCGCTGTAGGCCGAAAAGTCACAGTAGATCTGCAGCGCATAGCCGTAGACGCCGAGTAACACCTCCATGGACGTGTAGAGGGCGGGTGTTTCGAAGACGCGGTCCACCAGGTTCACGGCGAGCAGATCGGCGATCACCGCTTTCTTCAGCAGGCCGATCATGATCAGCAGGTAGCCTCGGGTGGCGTCACGTGCGGTGAGCTGGGGTTGGCAGGCTAGCTGGGGTAGGAGCTCTTTGGCGCGCACGATGGGGCCTGCTACCAGCTGTGGGAAGAACGCCACAAAGACAACGAAGGGCAGAGGCGTTTGTTCTGGGTCGAGCTTTCGCCGGTAGATGTCAATAGTGTAGCTCATGGACTGGAAGGTATAAAAGGAGATGCCCACGGGGAGCAGCACGTCGATTTGTGGTGGGGTGAGGGTGACGCCTAGGTGCGCCAAGAGCGCGCCCACGCTGGCTGAAAAGAAGTTGAAGTATTTGAAGATGCCCAGCAGGCCGAGGTTTCCCACCAAGCTGACGAGGAGCCAGGCTTTGCGTCGACGCGGCTCTTGGCTGTGGTGCAGACGTCCTCCCACGAGATAATCGATGGCGGAGGAGGCGATGATCAGCAGCAGGTAGTAGGCGCTCCACCACGCGTAGAAGGTGTAGCTGGCGGCCAAGAGCAGGACCAAGCGCGGCAGGTGGGCGCGTCCGAGGGCCCAGTAGGCACCGAAGACCAACGAGAACAAGAGCGCATATTCGAGGCTAGCAAAATGCATCGGATGGGCTCAGCGGAAGCGCTGCAGGCTCGCCACGAGCGCTGTGTCGAGCAGGCGCGCCAGCTCAGCCGCGCCCCGCTTGTTGAGGTGGATGAAGTCCGCGCGCGTCAACCGACGCGCACGCCAATGTTGGATAGAGCCTGCCCCTCCCATGGCGGCGTGGGCGTCCCAAAAGGCGCAGCCTGTGTCGCGCGCTGCGCTTCGTTGGGCGTTGAGCACACGCTCGACGCTGCGTCGACTTTGTAGCTTCCCCCCTCGCCGTTCGAGCTGGTCGAGGGGGCCAATCACCAGACACGCGACGTTGGGGAGCTTGGTGATGCGTGAGAGGGTGATGCCCACGTTGCGTTTGTAGCTGGCAATGGAGTCGCCGTAGCTGATGGCATCGTTGGCACCGAACTGAAAGACCACCATGGACGGCGGGCGCAACTTCAGCTGCTGCTCGAAGAGCGTCCCGTCGAGCTGTGCCAGCTGGTGAAAGCGGCCGCTGATCGCCGGCAGGTTCTCCCAGGTGACGCCTTTTTGGCCCACACGTTCGAGGGCGAGGCCAAAGAGGCGCACATGACCCCTGGTGATGATGCGTAGCACCCGAGCATTCGTGGGGATGGGCATGGTGAGCAGGCGTGTTTCGTGTGGGCGCTCGTGCTTCGGGGCCCTGTGCTCCGAGACCTGTGTCTCGATGCGCTTGATGTGCGATTTATCAACCCGCAGCTCGATACTTCCGCGCTTGGGGCCAGCTAGGTAAGAGAGCGAGGCCTGGTTTGCCACGTTGCCTGCACTCAACGCGATGCGTGACCAGGCGTAGCCCTCGCTCTGAGCTGCCAGGAGGCCGAGGCCGAGCCGGTTGTCCGGGCGTTTACCTCCACCGAGTCGAAAACGGTCCCACAAGCCTTTTTGGGCGGTGTAGGAGATGCCTCGCTGGCGAAACCAGCGCCAGGGGCGAATGACAGGTAAGAGGCCATGGCCACCTGCACCATGCCGACTTTGCATGCGCTGGCGCATATCGGCGCTGATATGATCGAGGTCGATCTGGGAGTCGCCGATGTGCAAGATGCGCACGAGTGTGTGGGGGTGCTTCAAGGCGTGGGCCAGGGCGGCGAGGCTCTCTGCCGGGTCTTCAATCTCCTGGTCGTGGACCGCTGGTATACCTGACCCTTTGTCATGCTCAAGGGAAGGCGACGCAGGGCTAGGGCTTTTGACGGGTGTGCCCACACCGCTGGCGAGGTTGCGTCCCTTGGCGCGTGAACCTCCTTCCCTCAAGACCACACGGAAGGGGGTGGGCAACAAAAGCGCCAGGATCAGCAGCAACCAGAAGCTGGCGAGCACCATTCCTGCGCGTGAACGCAGGGAAGCGAGGCCTTGTACTCCAGTCTGCTGGCGGGCGCTCAAAGCGCCCCTGCCACTAGGAGCGGAAACAATCTGGTTTGGCTTCTCGATGATGATTGTTCAGTCCTCCCCTCCATTCATAGCCAAAAAAAAGCCCACGGACAAAAGGGAAGCGAGGCGCGAAAAATTGCAGTGTTTCGTGCATGACGTAGGGTTGGAGCGTGAAACACCAGCATTTTTTCGTCGCGATTGGGGTCATCACCTGTGCTTGCGGGCCAGCCAGTGGGCCTGCGACTGGGCGGGTGGGCTCGAGCCGGGGGCCCAAGGCAACCGAAAATGTTCCGTCATTCCCTCATAGGCGGGAATCTTCTCGTGTAGGCTCACATGGGAATCACGGGAATCACACGCGCCGGATGCCCTTGCCCTCCGTCGCGCCCTTGGCTCAAGACCCCACCAGCAGGCCCCATATCCAGTTATTAGAGGAGCTGACAAAGCATTCTCTCACGCGCTTTCATCGGCGGCTCCTGAAGCTCGAAAGGCGCGAAATCAAACAAGTACGCGTGCTGCATTGGGGAGACTCCCATGTGGCGAGTGATGTGCTCACGGGGGCGCTGCGCTCGGCCTTGCAGGCTCGTTTTGGTGATCGTGGTCCTGGTTTCGTGCTCTTGGGGCGTCCTTGGCGGAGCTATCGCCACGAAGCGGCCCGTTATGGTGTGAAGGGACGTTGGCGTGCTGAGCGGCTCTATGGGCGCTATTCACGTCGCCGACCACGCCCCCGAGACGATCACTTTGGCGTCGCTGGTGTGAGCGTGCACACGACTCCGAGCCAGGTGGCCCATGCCTGGCTGCAGGCACGCCGCGGCACGCTCGCGCAAGCGGAGATCTACTATCTGCAGCAGCCTCATGGCGGCAGCATGCAGATCCTGGTGGATGGTCGCCTCTTGCGTCATGTACGCACTGCGGGGAGGAAGACTCGGGTGAAAGTCTTGCGACTGGCCCTCCCTGCCAAGGCTCGCCGTGTGGAGCTGCAGTCCAAGGGGGATGGCGAGGTTCGTCTCTATGGGGCTGATTTGAGGCGGCGCAACCCAGGGATCCTCTATGATGTTCTAGGTATCAACGGTGCTCGCGCCGATATGCAGTTGGCCTGGGGCGAGGCCACGGTGGCGATGATGCTTCGCCACCTCAGCCCAGACCTCTTGGTATTCGCTTATGGGAGCAATGAGGTTGACGCGACGAGTATCCAAACCCACAAGCTGACATCCAATCTGCGCCAGGTCCTGGCGAGGGCACGCCGCGCGCACCCTGCTGCAGACTGTGTGGTCGTGGGGCCCCCCGATCAAGCACGACGTGTGAATCTACGTCAGTCCTTGCGCTCGGGGCTCACCAAGGAGCGGGAGGGTGCGCATTGGCGGATCCCTCAACGATTGACGCATATTGTGAACGCCTATCGATCGGCTGCGCGTGGGTCGGGTTGTGCTTTTTGGGATCAGCGGGCGGCCATGGGTGGCCTCGGTAGCATCTTCGCTTGGCGCGACATGGAGCCTCCCCTGGCCCGTGCTGACCACGTCCATTTCTATGTGCGCGGCTATCAGCGCCTTGCTGAGGCCTTTCATGGCGCCCTGATGGCGAGCTACCGTACTTTTCGCCTTCGTCGGGTGCTCGCCCAGACTCAGTCGGGACGCTCAGCGCTCTAACGTTCCATTGCAGATCTCCCATTGCAGGTCTCCCATTGCAGATCTGCTGTTGAAAAGGCTCCTCCCATGCTAGACGGAACGGCTCTGCGACCGATTGGGGCGCTGGGCTTTTGGGAGGATGATTCATGAGGACGCTTAGCAGCTTATGTGTGGTTTCCCTTTTATTGGTAGCGTGCGGGGATGACTCGACGGAGCTCACCCTCGATTCTGGGCCTGATGTTGGGGTTTCCCTCGACGCCCTCACCGAATCTGGCGCTCTCCATGATGGTAGCAGCCAAGTTGTTGGTGACGCGAAGGTCGATGGCAGCGGGCTGAGGGAGGACGCGGCCTTGGCGACCGACTTCGGCAGCACAGATGCTGCTTCTACCCTCGTCGATGCCACCATGATGCCCGATTTTGGCGTCACCACGTACCCTGGCACCTGCCGGCGTGCGCCCAAGGTGACCCTCGTGGGTGGGCAGGCGACCATCGAGGATGACACAAGCAAATACGAAGACGAGTTCAGTGACTTGGTGTGCGGCGGGGGAGCCTATGACGAGCTTGATGGGGCACAAGCCTACTACCGCTTCGATGGCAAGAAGGACCACTGGTATCGCCTCTCCATCACCCCCACTTTCTCGGCTGTGCTCTATGTCTTCACCAACTCGCGATGTACCGAGGCCAGCATCGAGGCTGACTGCGCCAGCGAAGGCGCCACGGGCGACCTTTCGTCGACGACCTATAGCAATCTGCCACGCTCGTTCTACTTCAAGGCCCCACAAGACGGCGAAATCTATGTGGCTGTAGACTCTGAGAGCTCCTACGCCGATGGCCCCTTCACATTGAAGATCCAGGAGATCTCTGCCCCCATCAACGCCACATGTGCCAACGCGGCGCCTTTGGCCTTCATCGACGGCAAGGCCATCACACGCGGCGACATCGCACTGGCTTTCAGCCCTGATGAGTTTTCTGGGGTGGGGTGTGGCTCCTCATCTTACAATCATTTTGATGGACCTCAGGTCTATTACTCCTTCGAAGCCACCAAGGGGGAGGCCTACAAGATCAGCCTCCGCCCCACCGCCGCCTCTTCCCTCTATTTCTACATCTTCGGATCTACCTGTACGCAAGCTGCCATCAATGCAGATTGCAGCAGCGAAGGGGTCAGCGGCGACGTTATGACCTCCTCCGTCAGCAGCCCGAAGGTCTCGACGTTGATCTTTGTACCCGCACAAAGTGGCAGCATCACTATCGCCGTGGACACGCGCATCGACAGCGCTGGCGGGGCCTTCACCCTCTCAGTGGAAGACTACGCCATGGCCCCCAACCTCGAGTGCACCAGCGCTGCCCCCGTGACCTTCACCCATGGCAAGGCGACCATCGAAGGCGACACCTTGGCTATGCGCAACGAGTACGCTGACAACATCAGCTGCGGTGGCTACTCAGAATTCGATGGCGAGCAGGCCTACTTCGAGATCAACGCTCAGGCTGGCAAGTACTACTACTTCGATGTCACCACGAGCTACACCTCGGGCTACCTCTATGGCTTCCGCAAGACCAGCTGCGGTGGTATCGCCGATATCAACGCCGACTGCGGCAGCGATGGCGAGCGAGGCTTCCGCGTCTCGAGCAGCACCACAGGAAAGCAGTTCATCTTCAAGCCCGTGGTGCCAGGTAGCTACGTTTTTGCCGTGGACAGCTCGGCGCCAGGCTATGCTGGGCCCTTCACCCTCTCCATCGAAGAGCACGATGCTCCCCTCAATGACACCTGCGCTGCGGCGACGCCCCTAGTGTTCAGCGGCGGAACCGCTACCGTGCTGTCTTCCAACAAAGGGGCTACGAGCGAGTTTGGTGACACGGTCAAGTGCGGCAACACCATCGCCTACGATGGCCCACAGGTTTACTACTCCTTCGAGGCGAAGGCCGACTATGGCTACCGCGTCACGCTGAAACCTACCTACGGTGGGTATATGTATCTTTTCCAGCAGAGCGCTTGCAGCAGCGCGGCGTCCATCAACGCCGACTGCGAGAGCGCAGGAGCCACGGGCTTCACCAGCGGCTATGTGGGTGCCAACGACTCCAAGGCCGTGCTCTTCAGGCCCTCGAGCCCTGGCACCTATGTCATCGGCATCGACAGCAGCGACATGGGCAACTTCGGTGACTTCGTCTTGAGGGTGGATGAGATGACTCCACCTCCAAACCAGCTCTGCAGCGAAGCGAGCGCGTTGACCTTCGTCGACGGCAAGGTCAACGTGAAGGGCAGCACCTCCTTGGCGCTCAATGAGCTGCCTGTCGCCTGTGGTGAGCCAGAATACTTCGATGGCCCGCAGGTCTACTACAACTTCAACGCTGAGGCTGGAAAGACCTACTGGTTCCGCTTCAAGCCCTCTTTCGACGCGGCGTATCTCTATATCTTTGGCGATTCGTGCGTGGCGCCTGATATCAACGCCGCGTGTAGCAGCGAAGGTCAGACCGGCGAACTCATAGGACCTGTGAGTCAGGGTTCCGAGACCTTCTACTTCAAGCCAACCACAGCGGGCATCACCACCATCGGTGTGGACAGTAACCTCTCGAAAGACGCAGACGAGCTCGGCGACTTCGAGCTGGAGATAGAGGCCTTCGACGTTCCCGCCAACGGCAGCTGCACGAGCGCCAAGGCGCTGACCTTCGTTGACAACGTTGCTTCCGTGAGCGGTTACACCGCGGGCGCGACGAACGAGTTTGCGGGTGCCATCTCCTGTGGCGGCTCGGCGCACCTTGATGGGCCCCAAGTCTACTACAAGGCTGCGCTCCAAGCGGGCATCAAGTATATCGTGCGGGCCAACGCTGACTTCGACGCTGAACTCTACTACTTCCGTGACGCCGCGAATTGTCAGGCAGCTGGCATCGAGGCCGATTGTGGTGGGTCGGATGCCAACTTGGGCGAGCATGTCTCCTTGCCCTCAGGTCAGGCGAAGGTCACCACCTTCGTCCCGCCCGTTGACGGGACCTACATCTTCGCCATGGACAGCCTTACGGCGACAGAGCTTGGCCGTTATGAGCTATCGATCTCGGCTTTCATCGTGCCCACCGTCACAGCTCCCTTCAACTTCGACTTCGAAGCCAGCAGCGCTGGGCTCGCCCCCACGGGGGATTGGGAGCATGGTGAGGTTTCCTTTGTCGGTGACAACTGTGACAGCTACCTCGCTCCACGCCCCCCCACCGGCGGTCTGGGCCACGACAGCCAGCAGACAGGCATGTGGGCCACAGTGCTCAACAACTGCCACGCCAACGCCGCGAATGATGACGGCTATGGCGGCGGTTGCAGCGTAGGAGACCCCACGGATGACAGCATCTTGGCCTTCAGCGTCACCATCCCCTCCACCCATACCAAGGCCACCCTCGTGCTCTGGCATTGGCTCGATGGCTCCACCAGCTACGACCACCCGGCGGTCTTCGTCGACAACGCGGCGGTGCTGACGATCTGCCCCACTACTGACGACCCGAAGTGGGAGAAGCTCGAGGTGGACCTCACGGCTCATATTGGCAAGACCACCCTTGTGGAACTGCACTGGGTCGCTACCGCTGGATCTAATCGAGCGGGTTGGTATATCGATGAGGTAGGCGTCGAAGTGCAGTAACGTTCTCTTCGCGCGCAGGCGGGCAAATTTGTCTCGTCATTCTCGCACACATGGTCCCGTCATTCCCGCCCATGGTCCCCGGTCATTCCCGCCCATGGTCCCGGTCATTCCCGCACATGGTCCCGTCATTCCCGCGCATGGTCCCGTCATTCCCGCACATGGTCGTCATTCCCGCACATGGTCCCGTCATTCCCGCACATGGTCCCGTCATTCCCGCGCACGCGGGAATCTCGGCGTCTTCTTGATGCGCGCATGGCGGGCGCTCAAAGCGCCCCAGCTCTCATCGGCTGATACCAGCGTCACCTCGCGGCAGGGCCTCACGGCTCGATGCTGATACTCCAAGGGTTGAAGCCTTCGGCGCAGGCATCGTTCTGCAGGGCAAAGGCCATCGCTTTGCCCGTCAGTGGGTCATGACAGTTGCCATTCCAGCTCCAATCGGCATTGGAACCGCCAACTCCAGGAATCACCGCTGGGTCCGTTGAGGTGCCCGAGGGGCTGGCGTTCTGGTCGAGATAGATGTTTGGAGTTGGGTAGGTGTAGTTGGCTCTGGTCGCGTAGATCTGTCTCAGAGCTTCATCCACATCGAGCGCGTTATCGCGGAGGTTGATGTGACGGAGCATGACGCCCGTCAAAGCGCCGGGCTCGACCCCCGTCACGTTGTTGCCAACAACGATGAATGTTTCGAGGTCGTTCAAGTTGCCCATTTCAGCGGGCAGCGTTCCCCCAAGGGCAGTGTTGCTATAGAGGTGCAGGTCGATCAGTTTGCTCAGGTGGCCGATCTCCGGTGGGATGCTTCCGCTCAATTCGTTGATGTAGAGGCGGAGGGAGGTCAGATTCATCAAGTTTCCGAGCTCAGGTGGAATAGGCCCCGTCAATTGGTTTCCCGTAAGAGAAAGATGCGTCAAATGCACCAGGTTGCCCAGCTCTGGTGGGATGTTGCCTGTGAGGACGTTGTAGTTGAGCCCGATGTGGCTCACATGGCCTGCGTCACATGTGACACCATTCCAGGAGCAGGGTGTCGCCGTGGCAAGCCAGCCTGAGGCGTCGGTCCAGCTGTTCCCGTTGGTTTCGTTGTAGAGCGTGACCAGTATTTGGCATTCCGCCACCGGGATTTCGGTCTGTGTTTGGCAAACGCTCGCCACTGTGTCGGGCGTTGCAGCATCAGACGTCGCAGCATCGAGGGTCGCAGCATCGGAGGTCGCTGCATCGGAGGTCGCTGCATCGGAGGTCACTGCATCGGAGGTCACTGCATCGGAGGTCACTGCATCGGAGGTCACTGCATCGGAGGTCGCTGCATCGGAGGTCGCTGCATCGGAGGTCGCTGCATCGGAGGTCGCTGCATCGGAGGTCGCTGCATCGGAGGTCGCTGCGTCCCACGCGTTGAAGCCAACTCTCGTAACACACGACACGCTCCCCAAGACCATGCCCAAGAGTGTGCAGAGGAGACCAAGGTGTCGCACCATAGCTCAATTCTACAAATAGAAACGAGACACCGCAAGCTGGCGCCCCTAGTCGAGCTGTTCAATGCGGATGTGGTCACCCATGGAGGTTCCATCAAAAGGCCCCACCGCCGGTTCCCAGCGCCTCTCCACGCGGTCATCGGAGAGGGAACGACAGCGCGACTGGGTGTCGCTCTGAATTTGTTTTTCGAGGCTAAAGACCACACCAGCGTAATCCGTTCTGCCGGCGACCAGCTCGCTCTTGGCTGTCATCTCGAGGGTGAACTCACGGACCTCACTGGCGGCAAAGACAACGACATCTCCATTGCTCAAGCTGCCTCCACCAACCTCAGAGACGCTCGGGTTGAGCCAGGAGGGGGTGGCGAGGGCAAAAACAGCGCGCACGCTGGAGCTGCTTGTATTGGTCACTCGAAAGCCCTCTTGGTGCAGGGTCGATCCGGAGACCCCAACGGTGTGCCCCGTGCCAACGGCGAACTCCACGTTCAGCGGTGCAGCCTCCTCCACGAAGGTTAAACGAATATCGTCAATCCACATCTTCACAGGATACGCGATCTCAGGATCGCTGTCGTAGGGCACGGTGTTGAAATAGAACCGGGTCAGAAGCTCCCAGAAGTTCCCGGCGGGCCTGGTGGCGTTGGCGGGCGGTAGAGCGCTGAGAGATCGTTGGTGCTGAGGCACCTCATTGAGCACGACGGTCATCCACTCTCCATTGGCGAGGTCGTGTCGTAGCCACACCTGAAAATAGAAGTGCCAGTTGTCGCTTTCCTTCACATCGTTCACACCGTCAATTCGGTTCGGGTCAAAATGGTATGTCCCCAGATTGAAGTTCTGATGATTGGGATAGGAGGGTGGCTGCAGAGCCGCTCGGGTCGCTTGATAACCCGGCTGGAAACGGATCCTGAATTCTAGACGGTTGGCGTGCATGCCTTGGGGCAGGAGATAGCCCGTGGTGTCTTTGATATTTCCGACGCTGCCGCCAAGGGATTTTCCGTTGAGGATCCAAAAGCCTGGAAGAAGCTCAGCAGAAGTTGGCGCGGTAACCTCCAATGCGTCGCTGCCATCAGGCCCCGCGCCCTTCGCGATGGAGAAGGTGGATAGGCCACTGTCGGCTTTGGCCTCCAAATAGGGAGCCACGGTTCCAAGGGGCTTGCTACCGAGCCAAAGCGCGTCGTGCACAATCCCATCGTTGAAGTCCATGATCACATAGCTTGAAGCGGTGGGTCTCCCAATGTCGGTGGAGACCCTGGAGTCGTCGGCGACAAGGGTGTCGCCAGCAACGAACACATCGTGCGAGGAGTCGCTGGCGTTAATACCGTCTGTGGTCGTGCCATCCATGGTGCTGTCTGCCAACGCGCTGTCTGCCAACGCGCTGTCTGCCAACGCGCTGTCTGCTTTGGAGACGTCGCTGGAACAGCCGCTGACGGCAACGCCAAGCACGAAGAGATAGAGCAGTGCAGTGAGCTTATGATTCATGGCGTCATCCTTTGTGCGCGTCGGCCCCATTCTACCTCAGTTGCTCACAACGCGCGCGAAGGCGTGCGAGCTTCTGATTTCGACCCGCCCAGGTCAGCGACGCGTCGATAGCTGGGTCTGAGTCGAGGTCTTGGAGCTCGATAACGATCTCATCAAGGGTTGGCGGTGGGTTTTGGAGGCAGCGCTCGGCGACGCTGCGGTAGAGTTTGGCGGCGGTGGAGGTGTCTCCTTCGGCGACGTGGCAGCGAGCGGCGACGCGGTCGCAACTAAGTACAAACTCAGGGCGCCTCTTCACCGCTAATCGTCTTTCAGCCGCGAGATCTGCGACGCGGCCGCCGTGTAGTCTTGCGCCTCATAGCAGAGCGTCTCAAGCAGGCTTACACGTGCCTCGGGTGAAGACGCAGAGTCCTGCCGCAGGATCGCGATCCGGGCGGCCACAGCCTTGGCGCTTTGGCCAGGCCTCCTTTCTCTCATCGTTGGAGACAGGCGTTGCTGCAAACGTTCTTGCAGCTGCGCGATGAAGGCATCCATGTTCTCTGCGAGGGCGTGTCGTTCACCCTTCCACCCCAGCCAGCTGACCTCGCCGCTTGTCGGCGAGAGATAGATCAACGCGCTGTAGCCTGGCTTGGCTTGTAGCCCTGGGATTTGCCCGATGGGCACTTGGCCTTCGAGGCCCGACGCCTTGTGGCGGGTTAAGAGGCTACCGTCGAAGAGGCACACTGGGTGATCGAAGGTTTTCGCTTGTTGGTCAGGCATGTGGTGAATGGGCGCACGGTCCACCGCGAGATAATCGCCCGACTCTAGAAGCTCGACCACCTGCTTGGGTATTGGGCAGCTCACCAGATGTACATGGCGCATGAGGTTGTTGGCAGCGTCGTTCGATACACGGCTGCGTGCATCAGAGAGAGCGTGCAAGAAACTGTCGAGGTTTCCTTCAACGTCGAGCCACGACAATGCGTAAAGTGCGGCACGCCGGATGATCGTGCGCTGATGTGAGATGAAGGTGACGATCGCTTTGGCGTCCGACGCCGTGCCCGTTTCTCCAAGCCCAAAGAGCGTCGCCCGAAGCTCTGCCCCATGCGTTCCCTGCGCCAGGCGCGCTCGGTAGAACGTTGCCACGTCGTCAACGGGGCTCTCTGAGCCCCGCGCGATCAGCTGGGCCGTCTGACGCTGCAGCAGGTTGTCATCGAGCAGGAAGCGCTCAACTAGCCCGGCGTTGGCGTGCAGCCTTGGCAGCTGTCTCAGCGATTGCAGAGCCCAACGGCGAATGGCGAAGCTATCGTCCTGAGCCGCGCGACCCACCAACTCCGCCACGGACGTATCAGCGTCGAGATAGAGATGGTAAGCGCGCAAGCGTACAGCGGCGACCTGATGGGCAAGAGCTCTCTTCCGAGCGGGTGTCGCAGCCGGTGAACGTAGAAACGCGAAGACCTCCTTGAGGAAGACGCTGTGGTCCGCCCGCTTGCAAATGGCCGAGCTTGTTCACCAGCGGCAGGGCGGAAAAGAGGGCGTCGGCGTAGCGGGGCTTGAGGCGGCGGCGCATGGCGGCTAGGGCACACGCTCGAATGGGCGCGACCCAGTCGTTGATGCGCATCAAGAGAAAGGAGATCACGCCGTCGTCGTTGAGTTGATCGAGTTCCCCAATGAGGGCTTCTCGCAGATAGCCGTTGGGGTGCGCAGCAGACGCCCGCCAAGACCCACCCACGCTCGACCCGGAAGACCCATCGTAGCCTTGTCAGGTCATCGATGCCGAAGGC
>JAFCZD010000710.1 GCA_019314525.1 Deltaproteobacteria bacterium | reverse complement strand
GGTATCCAAAGGCAAAGCCCGTAGAAAAAGGGCGATGGCTGACAGCCAATAATTCGCCCAGCCAGCGTGCATTGAACTGATAGGCGGCGCCATCGCGCGCTAGAGCGTCGAGAGCTCCACGGTAGGCGCGGGCCACGGTAGCGACGTGGTACTCGCTCTTCATACGCCCCTCGACCTTGAGGGAGTGAACCCAGATGCTCGATCAAGCAGAGGTCCTTGGAGCCCAGCATGATCGTCTGCCCACCGCTCTCGAAGATGGGGAACGCCTCACCGGGCCGCTTCTTCTCCACCAGCTGCCACTCCCACCGGCAGCTGTGTTTGCACTCCCCTTTGTTTCCACTCTTACCCGTGAGATGAGCTGAGAGCAGGCAGCGACCCGACACCGCGACGCACATGGCGCCATGCACAAAGACCTCCACTTCGATAGGGGCCTGGCGCACGATCTCCGCGGCCTCGTCGAGGCTACACTCTCGGGCCAAGATCACCCGTTTGGCGCCAAGCTCCGCTAACACCGTGGCAGACCGATGGTTGGCGGTGCCAAGTTGGGTGGAGATGTGGATCTCGAGCTCCGGGCGCATCTCGCGCGCCAGAGCCAACGCGCCCAAATCTGCGACGATCACCGCGTCGAGGGGAATGTCTCGCGTGTCGTGGAGCCAGCGGGAAAAAGCAGGCAAGGTCGCAGGCCCTGCCCCTTCGTTGAGCAGCACATTGGCCGCTGCGTAAATACGCTTGCCCGCCGCGTGGGTGCGCTCTACGGCCTCTGCCAGCTCACTCACGCCGAAGGCCACTTGATCAGGCCGCATGGACAGACCAGAGGCGCCCACATAGACGGCGTCCGCCCCATAGTTCAGCGCCATCTCCAAGCGAGAGAGGCTCCCAGCGGGCAACAGAAGTTCAGGTATTTTCATCGTCGTCATCGTCAACTCTACACTCATGGCGCCTTTGAAGCAGGGCGCAGCCCTTCGCGCCTCTTGGCCTGGGCCTCCTTGGCCGCCCGAAAATAGCGCCTGAAGGCATGGTCCAGCTTCAACAAATGATTCCGCGAGAGGCTCCGCGCTCGCCTCTCCGCGGCCGCGCCAAAGCTCGGACGCAGGGCCGCAACCAGATGCGGTCGGATATCACGTAACATGGCGTGGCGACGACGCCCAAGACCACGCCATACACGCTTGGCCACTGAGGGCCCCGAGTTGTAGGCGATATACATCAAGGAGCGATTCCCGCCAAAGGCGCGTGAGAGCCTCTTTATGTAGACCCATCCGGCTCTGAGGCTGCGTTCAGCGTCAAAGCGCCCATCGCCGAGGTCACAGGGGAACGAGCGTGCCACAAGCCCCACCTGCCCCGCATCGCCACTCTCCAGCGCCCTACGCGTGGCGAGGGACACCTTGCAGCGCCCGCCACCACAATCGCAGGGGAAAATCCGCCCCGCACCGAAGATAGGCCCATAGGGGCGCGCACGAGCCGTGCGGGTGCAAAACTGCATCAAGCCCGCGCAACCCGTGGTGCTCAAGGCAAACTGCCGCCCGCCGGACTCGACCCAGAGAAAGGCCTTGAGGGTCGCAAACGAGCGAGGGTTGTCCCCCACCACCTCACGAATCAAGGGGTCCCAACGGTCCATCAAGGGGCGTGCACGTTCACCACGGCCGAAGCTGGCCTTGTAGCCCAACTCATCCACGCCTGGTCCGAGCTTCGGCTCGACCCCAACCACACGATGGTAGAAGCCGAGCACAGACTCGGCGGCGGTGACGGTCGCGCGGCCATCGATGAGGTTCGCCAGCCGATAGCCCCAGGTGCGCGCCCGAAAGCTCGTGGGGGGAAAGAGCGTAGGCTGCAGGAAGAAAGGCACGAGAAGGAGCGTGATCAACAACGAGGTGCAGATGCCCGCCGTCAGACGCAAGCGGGGGTGACGACGCGCCCAGCCCCGTGGGCGCACCACTATGGCGAGGGTCGTCTTTTGTAACCATCCGTGAATCGCCGGCAAACGCCGACGCAGCTGCCAAAGCCACGCGGCGTGCAGCACACCGAAGATCGCCAGACGCCAACCCAACGCACCGCCAGGCAATCGACGACCGGCCCAGCGCCAAAAGGCAGGCAGAGAGTCGAAATCGAAGAGGCCACAAAAGACGAGCCACGTGAGCAGATAGAACAAGCCCGCCACAAGGGCGAAGAGCAGCGTCCAGCCGGCGAGGAGGCTGACCAGACGGTCATAGAGAGCTTTGGCGCGAATCAGCATAGGGAGGTCAGCATAGGAAGGTTAGGGACTGAGGAGGCTGAGCACCCCAGCTGCGTCGGCCGTCAGCGTGCCCCCGCTGGAGATCCTCACGCGCTCCCCATGACGTTTGAGTTGATATTTCCCCCCAGACCTGAGCCCCACGGCGATCACCCGCTTCACCAATGGTGCAGCAAAGGCCAGCGGCTCGCCCCCTTTGCGTACGAAGAGCACCACTGTGGTGTTGATCAGCGCACCCACGCAGCGTGCCTGCTCACAGTGGATCGCGCCCGTCTTGCTCAGGGTGCGGCCACCGTCGGCTCCCTGCACCACATGCAAGAAGAGTTGTTCGGCGCGCGCTTTGCCCCCCTCGACGCGCAAGCGATGGGTCATGGTCACGTTCTCGGCGGGGTGCCCACCGCTGCGGCTCACCATGAGCCGCGCTGAGCGTGGCAGCAGCGTGGTGATCGCCAGCTGCTGCCCACCTTTGGTGTGGGCCACGGCGCGTGATCCGCGAATCGACGCCTGCCCAGGGAGCTGCATCCAGAAGCGCTTGAAGCCAGCCTTGCGTGTCTTGGCGTGGTCGAGAACCACCACGTGATCCGGCTCGAGCCAGAGCAGCTCGCGAACAGCACGTTGCACGCCCTTCAGGCCCGCCTGTTTCGAATTGTAGAGCGCTGTCGCGTTACCCCGCACGTAGAGATAGCCCTGCCCCCGACTGTGCGTCTCGATCTTTCCATCTCCGGCGGGGATCATCGGCCACTGTGAGCCGGCCTTGGCGTAGCGCACCACCCAGCCCTCAGTGGTCTTCACCTTGCCATTCTCGATGGCGAGGGTGTTGTGGTACTCGGAGAGTGGGTTTTCCTCGGCGTAGCCCGTACGGTCACGCGTCAGCCACTCGCCCTTGCGCCAAAAACCGAAGTGGTTGCCCTCACCATGCTGGTGGTCCACGGTCAACCAGCCACAAAAGAAGCGTACCGCGCGAGCGTTAGCGTCCCAGCCCGTGCGCGCAAAGAGCTGCCCGGTGCCTGCTGCGAGGTAGGTCTTG
>JAFCZD010000709.1 GCA_019314525.1 Deltaproteobacteria bacterium | reverse complement strand
ACGTGCATCGTCGGGCGATTCGCGTTCATGCGGAGTTGGAGAGACAGCCGCTTGCTATTCGTGAGGCTGTGCTTTGTCACGAGTTGGCACATATCGCAGTGCAGCAGCTTTACGAAGCGAGTGTGCGGCCTCATGGGCCGGAGTGGGCTCAGCTGATGGTGGCGGCCAGCTTCGAGCCAAGTGTGCGCATCGCCCTCAAGAGCAGGAGCAGGTCCAAGAAGACCACCTCGTCCCCGGCGCTGCTTCACGTTCACCGCTGCCCCATCTGTGACATGCAGCGAGTTGCCAAGCGGCATGTGGCCCAATGGCGTTGCCGGTCCTGTGTTGAGGCTGGTCTCGAGGGCGCCTTGCTGGTGGAGCGTGTTGAGGCGAAACGGGGAAGAGATGACGACAAACGCTGACAACTCTGGCCAGGCGTTGACATGCCCAATGTGTCGACAGATTGAGCAAGGAGAACTTCAAGAGCATTCATTGGTGGCGGTCTCTCGAAGCGTCATCGCCACTCGTCGCCATATTTGCAGTTGGGATTTGGCGACCGACGAGGAGCGCTATGCACTCTTTGCCGCCCTTGACGGTCTTCGTAGCGGCTTGAACGAAGGGGAAGAGCTTGTCATTCGGCTCTCACCTACAGGTCGGCATGTAACCCTCGACGTGCGGTCTGTGTCCCCTTATGCATCAGGGCTCGAGCCCGAACGACAGCAAGAGGCTGGGGAGCATCTAGCGAGCTATTTGAGCGGCGCTGCTCAAGAGCTTCCAACGCCCACCGAGCAGCCCTCGGAGCTTGCCTCGCGGTTGGTGCATGGGGACGGTGACGACCCGCTATTGCCAGAACTCCAACGTGCACTAGATTTTGCCATACGAGCGGACATCGCCGTGGCCTTCGTCAAGCCTAGCGGCGTGGACACGCTGCGTGGGCATCTTCTCGACTTCCTTGAGGCACCTCGCCGAGGTCGGCTACGCCTGCTCTGTGGCGATTATCTCGACCTCACCGATCCCGTGGGGCTGCGTGGTTTGCTTGACCTTGAGGGGCATGTTGAGCTGCGCATCTTTGAGACAGCGGGACATCAAGGCTTCCACCCCAAAGCGTGGATCTTTCACGGGGCGGCAGAGCGCGGCCAAGCTTTCATTGGCAGTTCGAACCTCAGTCGGCCAGCCCTTAAGGACACGGTTGAGTGGAACTATCGGATGGTGTCCACCGATGGAGCGGAGCGCGCAAGCTTTGAGGGTGTTGTGGACGCGTTCGAGCAGCTCTTTAGACATCGCGCGACACGCGCCTTGGACGCCGAGTGGGTTGAGAGCTACGACAGACGGCGCAAAAAACGTGTCTTGCTATCTGCGGCTCCCCAGGCAGCCAGCGCTGGAGCAGGAGAGACCCGCCCCGATCTTTCACCTGGGCCAGATGATGAAGCGGATGTCACACCTGAGCCCTTGGAGATCCCAACGCCGCATCGCCTGCAGCAGGAGGCTCTGGACGCATTGGCTACCACACGTCGCGAAGGCAACGCCGCGGGGTTGGTGGTGTTGGCGACAGGCTTGGGAAAAACCTGGCTGGCAGCCTTCGACTCCGCGCGGTCTGAGTTCAAGCGTGTGCTTTTCGTTGCGCATCGGGAGGAGATCCTCAACCAGGCGCAGGCGACCTTCAGAAGGATTCGACCAGACGCACGTTTTGGTCGTTTCACTGGGAAAGAAAAGACGCCAGATGCGGACGTCCTCTTTGCCTCCATTCAGACGCTGGGAAAAGCCCGCTACCTTGAGACCTTTGCTCGTGAGGCCTTCGACTATATTGTCGTGGACGAATTCCACCATGCAGCGGCAAGCACCTACCGGCGCCTGATTGGGCACTTCACCCCGACTTTCATGCTGGGGCTTACGGCAACACCGGAGCGCACCGATGGTGGTGATCTGCTCACCCTTTGCGACGACAACCTTGTTTATCGCGCTGATCTCGCACGAGGCATTGAAGAGGGTTTGCTCTGCAGCTTTCGCTACTGGGGTGTGCCAGATGACGTCGATTATAAGAACATCCCCTGGCGCTCGGCACGCTTTGATGAACATCAGTTGACGGAGAAGTGGGCCACGCGCGCCCGCGCCGAGAATTCCCTGGAGCACCTGCGAGAAAAAGGTGGCAGCCGAGCATTGGTTTTCTGCTGTTCAGTGCGCCACGCAAACTACATGGCGGAGTTCTTCAAGCAGGCGGGAGTGAAGGCCGTGGCTCTCCACTCGTCAAAGGACAGCGCCCCTCGTGCGAGTTCACTGGAGGCTCTCAGGCGTGGTGAGCTGCAGGCTATCTGCGCGGTGGATATGTTGAATGAGGGTGTAGATGTGCCAGAGGTGGACACGGTGCTGATGCTTCGGCCCACCGAGTCCGCCATTATCTGGCTGCAACAGCTTGGTCGTGGCTTGCGGAAGGCTGGGGACAAAGTCCTGAACGTGATCGACTACATCGGAAATCATCGCACCTTTCTGATCAAGCCCCTTACGTTGATGGCGGCCCTAGGCCGAGACAACCTCACGCCCGCCGAGGCGTTGGCGGCGCTGCGTGCGGGCTTGGGCGAGCTTCCCGAGGGCTGTGAGGTCACCTATGACCTCGAAGTGGTGAGCATCTTGAGTGCGCTGGTGGGTGGCCGCTCAAAAGCAGTGGAGCGCATCCGGCAATTCTACCATGACTACAGCGAGCGGCATGGTGAGAGGCCGCGCGCAGCTCACGCGTATTGGGAGCGACTTGATCTTGGCAAGCTGCGCAAGCCTCATGGCGGCTGGTTTGGTTTCGTAGCGGCGGAGGGAGGGTTGAGTGGGTCTGAGCAGGAGGTCTTCGACAGCGTGGGCGAGTTCTTCAAAACGCTAGAGACAACGCCGATGACGAAGAGCTACAAGATGGTGCTGCTCTCAGCGTTGATCGAAGAGCAGGCCTTTCCTGGGAGCATTTCTATCGACCGACTTGGGGCGGCTTTTGCTCGCCGGGCAAAGCGGACGGCGGAGCTGGCTGCGGATGCGGACAGTCACCTTGTGAGCGAGGGGGCGCTGCGTAGGATGCTTGAAGAGCATCCGATCCCGGCGCTGGTT
>JAFCZD010000193.1 GCA_019314525.1 Deltaproteobacteria bacterium | reverse complement strand
TGCGACGGCCAAGTGAACGACCTCGACCCGCCCAATATCATCTTCGTTGCAGGCAACGGCGAGGGCACTTATTGCAGCGAAGACACTGCGGCCGTCAGCCGCTGCCACACGGGCGTGCTACGGGTGCTCGATGGCGCCTCGGGCAAAGAGGTCTGGTCACTGCGCAAGGCAGAAGACGAATCCATTGGCTTCATGGGGCTCTCCATCGCCGTGGCGGATCTCGACCGTGACGGAAAACTCGAGATCGCCGCCATCACGGGAGAGGGCTATCTCGTGATCATCAACCATCGCGGTGAGCTGAAGATGAAGAGTGACGTGGTGGTGCCAGGCAGCAACGCCTACGGATTCGGTTGGGGCGGGTCGCTGGCCATTGGTGACATGAACAATGACGGGGCGCCAGAGATCACCTACGGCCGTACAGTGTTCACCACCCTAGGAGGAGAGCTGAAGTGGGTCTTCGACGGTGAGGGAAGCAACAGTGCGCTCTCTCTGCTGGCTGACGTGGACGAAGACGGCCAACTCGAGCTAATCGCCGGACGCGCTGCTTACAAATACGATGGCACGAGGCTCTGGCAAACCGAGGGACTGCCCAATAATCTTCTGCCAGGTGTGGGCGATTTCGACCGCGACGGAAAGCCCGAGGTGGTGCTGGTGGGGCGCTATCCAAAGCAGGATGATGTTGAAGATCGCGGAAAAGTCTGGGTGGTGTCCGGAGAGACCGGGGAGCTCGTCGCAGGCCCCTTGGTACTGCCGGACCTTCCCCCCAAAGCCGGCGCGGGCGGCCCACCCACCGTGGCGGACTTCGATGGCGACGGCAAGCCTGAGATCGGCATCGCCAACGCCAACTATTACTCTGTGACCAAGGTGAACCTCTCACTCCCCAACGTTGGCAATCGTCTCTCGACCCTGTGGAAACAGATCAACCATGACCTGAGTTCGTCAGTGACAGGATCGACAGTCTTTGACTTCGAGGGCGATGGCAAAGCTGAGGTCGTCTACAACGACGAGTGTTATCTCTGGGTCTATGATGGAACCACTGGGGCTGTGCGCTTCGCCACCCAAACCACCTCGTTCACAGCCAATGAGGCGTCCCTTGTAGCCGACGTGGACGGCGATGGGCGCGCCGAGATGGTGATGATCGCCAACCGCGCCAGCCCCACACGTTGGCATTGTAATGAGGAGCCGTGGACCAGTGATGACCCTTCCATCGGGCGCCCTGCGTGGGTCCCCCCGACGAACGGAGAGACCGCTTATAGCGGCATCACTGTGTGGGGCGGTCGAGCCGGATCCTGGGTGGGCACTCGCAAGCTTTGGAACCAGCACAGCTACCACGTCACGAATATCTGTGACAGCCGTGACAGCGCGTGCAGCGCCGCTGATAATGTTTACGGGGCCATTCCGCGCCATGAACAACGCAACTGGGAGCTACCCTGGCTCAACAACCTGCGCCAGAACGTGCAGGATAAGGGGATCTTCGACGCCCCCGACCCCACGTTGACCTTGAGCATGACATGCCCCTACACCCTGATAGCAACCCTGCGCAACGTCGGCCTCGCGCTCCTTCCAGCTGGCGTGGAGGTGGGCTTCTATCGGATCCGCGCAGGCCAAGAGACGCTCTTGGGCACGGCCACCAGCACCACCGCGCTCTTTCCGGGGCAAGGCGTTGAACTCTCCTACGCCGGCCCTGCAGACGACATCACCGCTGCTGACATCTTCGTGGTTCGCATCCTGGTAGACGCCGCGAACCCTACCTTCAACGAGTGCCGCCCCGAAAACAATTCAAGCGAGCCGATGAAAAACCGCTGCACCCTCGGCTGAGAGCCTTCCAGCGCTACCCCAACACAACCAACGATCAGCCCACAGGATCATGGGGCAGGCTACCGCGCGGCGAGCGCAGGTAGGCGAAGGGCGTGATGTGGAGAAAATTCGACACACGCGACATGTAGACATCCGCGGAGCGCTCGAGTTGCCGGGCGAAGAGGCTCTTGTCGTTCCCTGCTCGCATCAGCAGCCCCCACCGCGCGTTGGAAAGCTCAGCGTTGGCCCGAGCCAAGGGGCCGAGCTCACCATCGAGGACTCGCAGGCGCTCTTTAATCTGCGCCAGCTGAGCCCTGGCCTGGCCGCTGCGTTTCCCTTTGGGGCCATATCCATGCTGCTGTCGCTGAAGCCCCAGGCGCAGCTGGCATTGTTCTCGCTCGAGCCCCTCCTTCTGCGCCATCAGGCGTGAGAGTTCGGCGGTGGAGGCGTCGAAGGCCTTGAGGGCTTCAAGCTCTCCTTCCAGCTCACGCACGATCAGGGCTGTGCGCCAGCGTAGGGCGCGCTTGCTGACGTGAACATCGGCGAAGAGGTGATCGCCCACATACAAGATCTGATCGGCCTCGAGCCCGATACGTCCCTCCACCTGTGAGGCACTGCCCCCGAGATAGACCTTGCCGTCCTCAAGCTCTCCCACCACCGGCTTCAGCAGCCCGCGATCGAGATCCACCACCTCGAAGATCGAGTTGCGGCCGAAGAAGAAGTCCGGCTTGCGCGCCGAGACGATGACCACGTCGAAGAGATCTCGCCATTTCACGCCCTCGGGAAGAAAGCGGTCGAAGGCGTAACTCATCATGAATCGGGTGTATTCCCACTCCGAGTTTGTGATCAGCACCAGCTTCTTGCCCGAAAGGTGCTGGTCGTAGAGGGCCAAGGGCATCTCGCTGTCGAGGTCGACGAAGCGCTCGGGATCGGCCACGATCTCGGCCTTGAGTTCCCCCTCCATATGGGCCTCATCGAGGCCGCGCTTCACCTCCCGATAGAGGTCCACATAGCCCAACACCCCAGGCAGCTCTCCTGCGTCGAGCAACGCCACAAGTTGGCCATACATACATACTTCAGAGTGCGAAAAGAGCGTATTGACGAAGACCCATCGCTCGTCCGCGAGGTCCACAACCGTATGCGCGTAAAGAGCGCGCTGCTCCTCGAAGGGCATGGGCTTCAGCCCATGGAGCGCCTGCTTGACGTAGCCGAAACGATTCGTCTTGACCACATTGCCCAGCTCCACGTCGATGACCAAACCACGCACGGTGGCGGTGGCGTCAAACTCCAGCCCGTCCACGGGCCAGCCACGCGCCAGGAGCTTCTCTTTGAGGTGGCCATAAGCACGCTTCTCCCAGGCCTCCACATGGTAATGAACCAACGTGTAATCCATATCGTAGCCGATGGCCTTGATGGCGCGCAGGTTGAGGGTGCGGTTGCAGAACACACCGCGCCCGTCGAGGGGGAAAGATTCTGCGAGAGGCTCATTCATGGAACCATTTCTAGCGCAGCTGCGGCCGCCAAGCACATGTAAAAAAGTCGAATTTGATGGCAGGGGGCATCTAGCGAAGCACAAGAGGACTGGAAGAGTTACAGCAAAGGGGTAGGATGGCGCCTCCCACGAACTGGAGCTGCCATGGCCAATTCTCATGTTTTTGACCCTGCCCCGATCATCGCTGACGAGCTGACGTTGCCACGGCCAGGTGTGGACGCTGTATTGGCGCTGCTCGCAGAGGGTGCGACGGTGCCCTTCATCGCCCGCTATCGCAAGGAGGTCACTGGGGGGCTCGACGAGGTGCAGATCCGCTCCATCGAGGAACGACGCACCTACCTCCTCGATCTCGATGCTCGGCGACAGACGGTGCTCACCACCATCGCGGAGCAGGGAAAACTCACACCAGAGCTAGAGGCGAAAATCCGCGCTTGCCCCAGCAAGACCGAGCTGGAGGACCTCTACCTCCCCTACAAACCCAAGCGCCGCACACGAGCGATGATCGCGCGAGAACGCGGGCTTGAGCCGCTGGCCAAGCGTATCCGCGCACAGCCCCGTGAGGGTGACCCCCTCGCGGAGGCTGGCACGTTTGTCGCCGCTGACAAGGACGTCCTCGACAGTGAGGCTGCCCTGGCAGGAGCCCGGGACATCATCGCCGAGGAGCTCGCCGAGGAAGCGCAGATCCGCGCACTCACGCGCCGCTTCTTCTTTGAAACAGGCGAGATGGTCGCCAAGGCCACCAAGCAGGCCAAGGCCGAGCGCACGAAGTTCGAGCAATACTACGATTTCTCCGAGCCTGTGGCGAAGATCCCCTCCCATCGTTTCCTCGCCCTACGCCGCGGTGAACGCGAGCAGATGCTCAAAATCAAAGTAGAGACCGAGGCTGAGAAGCTCTTGCCCAGGGTGGAGGTCCGCGCCCACGTCGACGCTGGGTCGCCCTTCTACCAGCAACTCAAGCAAGCGGCCGCCGAGAGCTACCAACGCCTGCTCGCGCCAGCCATGGAAAACGACGTGCGCATGGAGCTCAAGCTCAGCGCTGATGAGTCAGCCGTGGAGGTCTTCGCCGAGAACCTGCGCAACCTGCTCCTGGCGGCGCCCATGGGCGGTAAGACCGTGCTTGGTGTCGACCCCGGGCTTCGCACCGGCTGCAAATGCGTGGCCGTGGATAGCACCGGAACCTACCGGGAAAACACCACGATCTTCCTCTCTCAGGGTGAGGACAAGAAGGCCCGCGCAGCGGTGGACTTCCTCAAGCTCTTTGACCGCCACAAACCCGACGCCGTGGCCGTAGGCAACGGCACAGGCGGCCGCGAGACCGAGGCCTTCTTGCGTAAGCTCCTGGCCGCCGAGCGCCCCGATGCGGCATGTGTGGTCGTGCAGGTGAGCGAGTCTGGCGCGAGCATCTACAGCGCTTCAGACATCGCCCGTGAGGAGTTCCCTGAACTCGACTTGACCATCCGTGGAGCGATCTCTATCGCACGGCGCCTACAAGACCCCCTCGCGGAGCTGGTGAAGCTCGACCCCAAATCCATCGGTGTGGGTCAATACCAGCACGACGTGCACCAACCCCTGCTGGCACGCAAGCTCAACGAGGTGGTGGAAAGCTGCGTTAACCAGGTGGGGGTGGAGCTCAACACCGCGAGCGCGCCGCTCTTGGCGCGGGTGGCGGGGGTAGGCCCCAAGTTGGCCAAAAAGATCGTCGAACACCGAGAAGGCCAAGGGGCCTTTGTGTCTCGTCGGGCGCTGCTCAAGGTGGCTGGGCTTGGGCCCAAAACTTACGAGCAAGCGGCAGGTTTTCTGCGTGTGCGAGAGGGCACACACCCCCTCGACGCCTCAGCGGTTCATCCAGAGCGCTACAAGCTGGTGGAGCGCATCGCCAAGGACCTCGGCGAGAAGCTCGAGAGGCTTGTGGGTAACGCTGCTCTCGCCGATGCCATCGACGTCGCTCGCTACGTGGGCGGAGACGTAGGCGAACCCACCCTGCGAGACATCATCGCTGAACTGCGCAAACCTGGGCGCGACCCACGCCAGAGCTTTGAGCCACCCAAGTTCAAAGAGGGCGTTGAAGAGTTGAAGGATCTATCCTCAGGCATGAAGCTTGAGGGGATCGTGACCAATGTCACCCATTTTGGGGCGTTCGTTGACGTTGGCGTGCACCAAGATGGGCTCGTGCATATCTCGCAGCTCGCCGATCGCTTCGTCAAAGACCCCCATGATGTGGTGAAGGTGGGTGATACGCTGCAGGTCCGCGTGCTCGAGGTGGACCTCGAGCGGCGCCGTATCTCGCTCACGGCGCGGCGCGATGCCACCCCACCCAAGGGGGATGCCGCGCCGCCTCCCTCCGCACGACCTTCCGAGCGAGCACGGTCCACCGGGAGCGATCAGCGCGCACCGCGTCAGGAGAACTTCAGCAACAACCCCTTCGTGCGAGCACTCAAGAAATAAGCGCTGCTCCTAGCACATCAAAGTGAATCGCGGGGGCGCGACGCTTGATGCCCGCTTCCAAGACGGCGCCGACCTCGAGCAACAAGGCCTCCTGCCAGTGCTTACCCATCAACTGCAGGCCCACGGGGAGCCCAGATACATCGTAGCCCACGGGCAACGTCAACGCTGGCAGCCCGGTGAGGTTGGCGGCAAAAGAAAATGCGGTGATGCCTTCGAGCACGGCGTCATCGCTCAACCCGCTCTTCTCGGCACCTTTGGGGATCATCGGCGCTGTGATGGCCGTCATGGGCGTCGCCAACACGTCCACCTCTTCAAAGACCCCAGCGAAGCGCTGGCTGATAAGCGTCCGGAAACGTTGCGCGCGCACATAGTCGACCCCAGAGACCCGACTTGCCATCTCCAGCAGCAGCCGCGTGTCTGCGGCATAATCCCGCATATGGTCCCTGCGCCACTCGTGCTGCGAAGCCGCCATCTCGACGCCGATAGTGACGTACTGCACAGGTGCCATCAAATCGAGGTCCTGGAGGTCAACCTCGACCCGGCGAGCGCCGGCCTGTACCAAGGTTTCCACCGCAGCGAAGCACAGGGTTCGGAGCTCTGGTTCTGCTTTGCTGGCCCAAGTATCAGACCACCCGATGCGCAGCCCTTCCACGCCGCGCCGCTCAGCTCCCAGAGCCGGCTTACCCAACTCTGGCTGACCCAGAGTGTTAGGATCTGCAGCATCTGGCCCGGCGATGACCTCAAGCGCCGTCGCCACATCCTGCACGGTCGCGCCGATGGGCCCTAGGTGCGCCAAAGACCAGCAGAGGGGAGCAGCCCCATGCTCTGAGACCCGACCAAAGGTCGGCTTGAGCCCAACCACCCCACAGAGGGCCGCCGGAATGCGAATGGATCCCCCGCCGTCGGCACCGATGGAGAGTGGACACAAGCCAGCCCCTACCATCGCCCCTGACCCGCTCGAGGAGCCGCCCGTCATGCGCCGGGCATCGTAGGGGTTACGGGCCGCGCCGTGGTGGGGGTTGATGCCCGTCACGCCCAACCCGATCTCCTGCATATTCGCCTTGCCGCAGAGCAGCGCCCCAGAAGCCCGCAAGCGCGCCACAACCTCTGCATCACACAACGCAGGGGCCTTCCCGAGGAAGCTCGTGCCGACGGTAGTGGGATAGCCCTCCTGGTCGATCTCATCCTTTACAGAGACCGGAACCCCGTCGAGGGGCCCAAGGCTGCCCCCTTGGGCATAACGCTCCGTGGAGGCCGCCGCGAGGGCCCGCACTTCGGCACCATATTGGGTGATAAAGAGGCTCATGGAGGGATTGCGTGATTTGGCGGCCCGGCTGGCCTTCAGCAGAGACTCTGCCACAGCGCTGGGGGTGGTCCTTCCCTCGAGATAGGCCGCGCGATAGTCCGCTGCTCTAAGCGGATGAAAGGTGGCGCTCATCACTCCCCCTCCTTTCCAAGGTGATGCGGCACATAGGGCGCAAGGTCTGTGGGCACATCTCGGTCACGCAACGCAGCGATACCAAATTGCCCCTCGGCCACGCGCACAAGCAGCGCACGAGGGCCTGGCGTCTCCATCAACCTCGCGGCCGCCTTGAGGGGCAAGCCGAGGATGCGACGGGTAGATTCTCGGGCCATGGAGTTCCTCTCTTTTTTGTCCCGATACTATCACCTTGGAGCGCGCCCGATGGCAAGGTGTGGCGCGTCTGGGCGTGTAGATGGCAAGATAGGGGCATGAAAGCTTCAAGCCCTCTTTGCCTACCCCTCGCCCTGGCCTCCAGCCTGGCCCTCCTCGCATGCGGAGCACGCTCGGCTCCCTCCATGCCACCCCAAGATGGAGGGGCCTACGTCGACCGCAGAGTTTCACCCGTCTACCCCGATCATGGCGTCTGGTACGACTATGGCGTTCCCGACCATGCCTATCCGGACTATGGTGGGCCCTACCCTGACTATAGCTACCCTGACTATGGCTACCCTGATGACCTCTGGTACCCTGAACCCGACGCCTGGTGGCCCGTCGACTCTGGCATCTGGACCGATGCCAGCAGCTGCAGTGCCCAGATCAACACGCCCTGCCAATCAAGCATCGACTGCTGTGGCAACCTGCAATGCGTGAACCTGCCCAGCGGGCTGAGGGTCTGCAGCCGACCTTGCACCCCTGATGATGCCCAAACACCGCTGGTCAATGAGGACAACTGCCCCAATTTATCGCAGTTTGCCTGCGCAAACACGAACGCGTATGGCGGTGAGAGCTACTATTGCCTCCGAAGCTGTCAGCCACAGCTCTACCGCAATACCTGTCCAGGCGGCATCGCCTGCCACCCGAAGGACAACCAGATTGATTTCGACTACCAGACCAGCAGCTGCGCGCGCCCCATGTGCACGCGCAATGAGGACTGCCCCGTCTACGCCGAGCAACTCTGTTTCAATGATCAGGACTGTGGTCCAGGGGCGTTCTGTGCGCCCGACGAGACCACCGGTGGAGCCTTGAGTCGCTGCGCCGTCGCAGGCCTCTGCGAACGCACCAGCGGCCTGTGCGCTCCTCCGAGCCTGCCCTTTCGTCCCACTGCTCGCATTGGCGACACGTGCACCAGCGACTTCGAGTGCAAGCAGGGTATGCGTTGTCAATTCGAGATCGCCGATCCCAACGGCGGAACCTACGCTCGCAACGGCTATTGCGTGATCGACGGCTGCGCCTTCGCCGACACCATGAGCCACCTCGCTTGCCCCGCCGGCTCTGCGTGCCAACATATTTATCCTGGAGGCACATGCTTCCGCAGCTGTGAGCCCACTGGGGCCACCAGCTGTCGTGGCGTGAACGCTGACCGCTACGGGGATTACGAGTGCTATAATTGGAATTACCTCGTCTTGAATGCAGCCATGCAACCTGTGGCCGAAACCGCAACCTGCGAACCTGCTATCTACACTTGCGACTTCCTCTACCCCTTCCTCGAGTGCAGCGGCATCGGCGAGCAAGACAACCCCGAAGACATGCGCTGCCGCGACCCAGCCACAGGCCAGCCGCTACCCGAAGGATCCACCAACGGCGTTTGCCTCGACAACACGGCGAGCGGCACCCTTACGCCATAGTTCTCTACGGCACAACCCAGACGACCCAAGCGCTAATCACAAGGGCCGCCACGAGGTTCATCACCACTCCGGCGCCGAGCATCCGAGTGAGCGAGACACCACGCAGCCCGCCAAAAGCCAACCCGTTGACCCCGGTGGCGATGGGGCTCATAAAAGCACAGGTGCAGGAGAGTGAGGCCACCAACGCACCATCGCGAAGGGAGAGGCCCAAGCTTGGCCCCAGCTGAGAGAGCACGGCGAACATGGCCAACTGCACAGCCGTATTGCTGAGAAGTTCGGTGGAAAACGAGGTAATCAACGCCACAATCAGCAGCGCAACCCAAGGAAGCACATGGGCCGGCATGATGCTCGCGATCCAGCTGGCAAAGATGACATGGAAATGCAGGAGATAGAGCACGCCGGCGATGCCCACGGCCACACCCACCAAAACAAAGCCCCGCAGCGGCAGCGCCATGAAGCACTCGCGAAGCAACAACACGGGACGCCGACACGCACCTTTTCCAAAGGGTACCAAGAGCAGCACTGCAGCCAACGCAGAGGTCAGCACGGCCGCCAGACCAAGCCACCAAGGCGCCACCGAGGGTATGAGCAACAGCCCCGCAGAGAGCGCAGTAGCACCGGCGAAGTAGATCACCGTCAGCCACAACACCAAGTGCTG
>JAFCZD010000708.1 GCA_019314525.1 Deltaproteobacteria bacterium | reverse complement strand
TGCCCGTCAAACGAGGCCCTGCTGATTGGTTCGTTGGAGCCACCCCAGGCGGTGTCCGCTCGGATGAGCGCCTATTAGAGTTGCACCGCGCCGTGGGTACAGGCTTCATCATCGACGATGAGGGATATCTGATCACCAGCGCGCACTTGGTGGCCACCCACACCAAGCTGCAGGCTCGGCTTCACGATGGCACACGCGTCGCCCTCCAGCGGGTGGGCATCGACCCTCCCTCTGACCTCGCCTTGCTGCGCTTAAAGGGCCCACACCGGAAGATCAAAGCGCTACGCTTGACGCCAACGCTCCCAGAGGTCGGCGAATGGGTGGTGGCTCTGGGCCGACCCTTCGGCGCCCAGATCAGCGCCACCGCGGGCATCGTCAGCGCCAAACCCCGCGATGACCTGCCAGGAAGCGTGCACCGCGCCTGGCGCCTGCTTCAAACAGACCTGCGGATCCACGCTGGCAACGCCGGTGGGCCTATCATCAGCATGCTCGGTGAAGTCGTGGGCATCGCGACCGTGCTGCGCCAGGAGACAGAGGGCGTGGGGTTCGCCGTCCCAGCGGCCACCATCCGCCGCCTCCTGCCCACGATCAAGCGCCATGGGAGTGTTAAGCGCGCCCATATTGGCGCCTATATCGTGCCTGACTCGCGAGCCCGCACCGCAGGGCTCGGCGACAAAAAAGGGGCCCTCGTGGAGAGCGTGCTCCCCGGAGGCCCCGCCGCTCGAGCAGGCCTCCGCGCCCATGACATCATCGTCAGCTTCGATGGTCGACCCGTGGAGCGTGCCAACGACCTTTGGTGGCTCGCGAGCCTAGCGGGCGTGGAGCGTGACGTGAAGGTGGAGGTGCTGCGAGGCAAAGGACGCCTGCAATTTCACCTACGCACGCAGAAGATACCCGACTAGATTTCTCTGCCGTCATCTTTCGTTTCTTTTGGTTCGCGACTTACGCACCCGTAGGAGCGTACGAGGCGCTACAAGCAGGAAAGCCCATTGGATTTCGTCAAAGAGCTCAACGAGCCGCAGCGCGCCGCCGTTACCCATATCCGAGGCCCGCTCCTCGTGCTCGCCGGCGCGGGCAGCGGCAAGACGCGCGTGATCACCTACCGCATCGCGCATATCCTAGACAGCGGCGTGCACCCCTCTGAGATCCTCGCGCTCACCTTCACCAACAAAGCCGCGAGGGAGATGCGCGAGCGGGCCGAGACGCTGGTGGGCAGCCACGCGCGGGGCCTGCTCATTGGCACCTTTCACGCCATCTGCGCGCGTCTGCTGCGTCAGTACGGCTCCGCCATCGGGCTCAGCTCGGCCTTCACCATCTACGACACAGGCGACCAGCGCACCCTCGTCAAGCGGGTGCTTCGCGACCTATCCATCCCTGAACGCTTGCTCGGCCCCAAAGATGTGCTCTCACATCTCGACCGCGCCAAGAACGCGGGCATCACGGCGGCGCGCTATGAAGGGGACGACTTCGTCAGCGATCTCGTCGCCAAAGTCTACCCCCGCTACGAGCGAGCCTTGCGCGAAGCAGACGCGGTAGACTTCGGCAACCTGCTCTTGCGAACGCTGGAGCTGCTCGAGGAGCACCGTGAGGTGCGCGAGCTGCTCGCCAAGCGCTTCCACCACGTCTTGGTGGATGAGTTCCAGGACACCAATCACGTGCAGTACAAGCTGGTGCGCCTCCTCAGCGGGCATCACGGCAACCTCTGCGTCGTGGGTGATGACGATCAATCAATCTATGGCTGGCGCGGCGCTGACGTGCGCAATATCTTGGACTTCGAGCGCGACCACCCAAGGGCGGAGGCGGTGAAGCTCGAACAAAACTACCGGTCGACGCAGAAGATCCTCGACGCGGCCAACGCCGTGATCTCCAAACTCTTGGGGCGCAAGCAGAAGCGCCTGTGGACCAACCTCGGCGCGGGCGAAAAAATAGTCTTGCAGAGCTGCAGCGATGAGCGCCATGAGGCGCAGCAGCTGGCCGAGACCGTGCACAAGCTGCGCGTTACCAGCGATCTGACCTTCAGCGACTTCGCGATCTTCTACCGCACGCATGCACAATCGCGCGTGATCGAAGAGGCGCTGCGCAAGGTGGGCATCCCTCACGCCGTGGTGGGCGGCGTGCGCTTCTACGATCGCGCCGAGATCAAAGACCTGCTCGCCTATTTGCGCCTGGCCGCCAACAGCGCTGATGACGTCTCTTTTTTGCGCATCGTGAACACCCCGCCGCGAGGCATCGGCAAGTCGACGATCCAGACCGTCGTCGATTACGCCAGCAACGCCCACGTCACGCTGATCGAAGCCGCTCAGCGCTGCGCGCGCGGAGAGGGGTTGACCACACCGCTCAAGAAAGCCCCACGCACCAAGCTCAACGCCTTCTGTGAGCTCATCGCTGACCTCGCCCAGAACATAAACACCCTGCCCCCCTCGGAGCTCGCGCAGGTGACCTTGGAGCGCTCGGGATACCTCGAGCGCCTCGCGGCCGACGACTCCGTGGAGGCCGAGACACGCACGGAAAACCTCACAGAGGTGCTGAGCAGCTTGCAAGACTACGAGCGACAGGCCGAGGAGCCTACCCTGCACGGCTTCCTCGAGCAGGTCGCGTTGCAGAGTGAGGCCGACACCTACGATGAAGAGACGGGCACCGTGACGCTGATGACGGTGCACAGCGCCAAGGGGCTCGAATTCCCCGTGGTCTTCTTGGTGGGCCTCGAGGATGGCGTCTTCCCCCACCAGCGCTCCCTCAACGATCCGGAGCGCATGGAGGAGGAGCGCCGGCTGGCCTATGTGGCGATCACGCGCGCCCGTCAGCGACTCTTCCTCTCCTACGCTCAGCGACGGCAGATTTACGGACAAACCGACGTCAACCCGCCCTCGATTTTCCTCTCGGATATCCCCGAAAAGCTGCTCGACAGGCGCGGTCGCGCACCCCGGGGCATGGAGCCCCAATTTGGAGGGCTTCGAGGACTGGGACCCCGTGGACGACTTCGACGATGGCTGGTCACCATCGACGCTGGGTTCAGGCGCGAAGAAGGGCGGTGCCACGGCACGCGCGCAGACGACGCAGACGACGCGGCCGACACGAACGCCGCAAGCCCAGATGCGCCCCCAGAATCACGACACCTGGGTCGACTACAGCTACGATCAGAGCACGGACATCCCCACCCGCTACCGCGTCGGCATGAAGGTGGCCCACAAGAAATACGGCGTGGGCAAGGTCACAGCCGTTACGGGGCATGTGCCCAAGCAGAACCTGACCATCCGCTTCCCCGCAGGACGATCCGCGCGGACTTTGTGCAGGTGGCGTAGGGGCCGCTGGCGGCCATCTAGAGCGATTCGACTTCGCGCGAAGTATCCGAGAGTCGGTCTACACGGCGAGTCTGAGCCCTCTAGGCTTCTTCACCAAACCCCAACAATTCCGCACGTCATGCAAACCACAGCACCAAGGGTCCGCCTGGAACCTCATTTGCATGGGCCTGACCTACAGCCCGTCGGTTGTTTCCCATCCGGCCCGTAGGGCAAGGAGATACTATGCGACGCTCGATCCTCACGACGCTCATCATGTCCGCTCTGCTCATGGGAACGTGGACACCGCTGGCAAGCGCAGAGCATAGACAAGCAGCGGGCAAAATCCGCCCGAAGCTGCAGGTTATCGAGAAACGATTGAAGCTCGTCCAAAGAGGGCGGCGTGATGTGGCGGCGGCCATGCTGAGGATCCTCAGGAGCAAACCTTTGATGAAGCGCGTGCGTGAGTGTGGGCTCGAGATTCCTCTAGGCTGGCGTCTTCAGCAGCCGAAGGTTGGAGGAAAAACCGACACTATCAAGCTCATCGGCGCTGGGCTGCAAAACTATCGCGGCGACAAAGCGGGGTCCATGGGGCGCCACATCTTCGCGCTCGACAGCAAGTTGCCTAGGGAGAATACCGCCGCGCGCAGGGAGATCGTCAAGCTCTTCACCCAGGGACCCGAGATCCTCAGCGCCAACAACAGCCCGCTAACGGTGAACGCTGTCTTCAACATGATCGAGGCCCACAAAGAGATCGGCACGCCCTGAGCGGCCCCACGTGGCTGCTGACGGGGCTCGAACTGAACGGAACTGCGCTCACTGGCAGCATTCCCGTGGAACTGACCACACTCACAGAACTGACGTCGATCAAGCTCGGCACCAACCAATTATCAGGCAGCATCCCAGCCGAATTGGGCCAACTCCAGAAGCTCACGGAACCGATTAGCTGTAACGGCTGCTGAGCAACAAAGAGCGCCAGCTGAAACTCGGCGACGCCGAGCAAGTGAGCTGAAGCATCCCCACTAGGTCGGTTATAGCGCTTCCGCTTTGTGAAAGACTCCCCTATAACGCACCACGTCAAACAGGTTCACCAGCGGTGGCGAACCTTATGAACCTTGGGAGGAACTCTATG
>JAFCZD010000707.1 GCA_019314525.1 Deltaproteobacteria bacterium | reverse complement strand
TGGAGACAAGGCCCGAGATGGTGAGACAGCGCTGGTGGATGGTCATACCGTTGGAGTCTATAACTCCCTCAAGGGCGATTTCATTTGGCAGGCCAACGTGCGACCGGCCTACGCTTGGTACGATGGCCAGGTCAAACGTATGACACTCAACGATACCTATGCGACGGGTGAGGGCACTACAGCTGCTCGCATTAACCTTGGCGGTCCAGTGGCCACCGTGGCTGACGACTCAGCCAAGATCTTTCCCTTCAAGCGCATGCTCGGCAAACAAGCGGTAGACCCCACTCAGCGCAAAGTGATCGTGCCTCATCTCTTTGGAACGGGCGGTTTCTGGGCGACCATCCCCGCCGTTTATGATGAAGCCACCGTGCTTGCCAACTGGACAACCTCCTTGACCACCGGCGCCAAGGCTGCAGGTCAGATCGCCGACACAGACGCCTACACAGGCCTCGACACCGGCGCTACGCCTTGGAGCTGGGCCTACACGGAGATGTGGATGGGCATCAACCACGAGGTGGCGCTCAAGGGCGACACCCTCGGCTGCACCAGCTGTCATGGTGCCTCCACCGCCGAGTGGGATTGGGCGGCCCTCGGTTATACCTGCGATCCCATGACAGGTGGCGCCGTGGCCTGTGGTAGTCGCCATCCCTAGTTTCCTCTAGCTTCTTCCCCTCCTGTTTTCCTCACCTGAGAATCAGCCCGTTCCTCCATCAATGGAGACTCTTCATGGCATCAACACCCTGGAAATGGATCGTCAGCTTGGCCTTGTTGCTCACCTTCAACCCTGGAGAGGTTCGAGCGGCTGGTTATCTCGTTGATGTGGTGGTGCCAGCCTACGACTCGAACAACCCAGAGCATTATTTGATCACGCCAAACAACGATGGCTGGAGCGAGATCAACAACGCCGCCTACCGGCTCTTCTATGTGGCGCCAGGCGATTATCGCAGTGTGGGAAGGGTAACCATCACACAGAGCGGGACCGAGGTGAAACCGCGGTTCATCAGCCTGCACAACAACAACGATCTACACCCGGGGAAGCTTCCATTGGAGCAGCAGGTCAACGTCTTGCTGGGCTTCAGCGGAGCGAGCTATTGGATCGTCGATCGTCTCTCCGCGGTGGCCATGCCCAATGAGCCCTATTCCAAAGCGTTCGTCATGGTCTATCTGCGCTCTTCGTCTCAGCACAATATCTTCAACCGACTCTTCTTCGACAAATTGGAGGGACGTGCGGTGGAGCTTTCGAGCGGCTCTCACAACAACACCATCCAGAGCTGCCGCATCCAGGGCATGACCATCCGGGCCCTCAAGAGTGACACCAACGCCATTCAGTTTTCGAGTGCCAGCGGTGACACCTCGAGGGTCGTGAAGAACACAAGAATTCTCAACAACGAGATCGTGAATTGTTGTGGTGGTGTTGCTCTGCAGCGACTCGCGTCAATGCCGACGAACTACGAAGGCACCGTGATCGATGGTAATCACTTCACCATCAACGCGTCAATTTACACCGATGGTGCAGGGAACTTTGATCCAAAGGGTTCGTGGGCGTACGCAGAGAACGCCATCGATCTGAAGGCAGGCTCGGACAACGTGGACAACCCTGTGATCATCACCAATAACTACCTCTGGGGCTTCAGGAAGTCTGACCCCACCGACTCCAGCATAGGAGATCATGGCACCGCGCTCGTCGCCCATAATGGCGTCTGGAACGTGTTCATTCAGCAGAACGTGATCTTCGACTCTTCCCGTGGCGTCACCTTGTCGGTGAAAAACACCTTCCCTTATAGCGGCGAGAATATCGAGGTCATGGGTAACGTCTTTGAGTCCGTTGCTGACATCTGGCACGCGACGAACCCAAGCGTCAACTTCTACTATGAGAGCAACAAGGTGACCTTCACCCTCAATACTCTGGTGGGAAGTCGCCGCGCTGCGAGATGGGTGCTGACCAATGACAGCGAGAGCAGACTGACCATCTCCTGCAACGCCGTGATCGACATGCATCAGCAGTATGGAGCCCGCTCGGGCACCACCGTGGTCGAGGACAACACCTTTTACAACACCACACCTCAGCAAGCGACCGATGGCACCATCTATGCCTTGGCCGCCGACGCCCAGATGCTCGACTTCACCTTTGTCACCGACCGCTTCACTGACCACCCCAAGACGATCACCGTGCCTGGAGTGATCTCCACACCCCAAAGTCCCCACACCTGCGAGATTCCCGCTTTGCCCACTTGTCAGAACAAGGGTTGGCAATGTTGTGATGCGTGCGGACAGACAGCTCATCTGGACTTCGATGATACCTGCGCTGTGGGTGAAAGCTGTTGCGAAGCCTGCCAAGTGGCGCCGCTTGGCGATGGGGGTGTTCCATCAGATTCTGGCCAGGACGGAATATCGGGTGATGCCACAGGTGATGCCACCGTCGGTGGTGCCCCTTCAGGTGACGCCACTTCAGGTGACGCCACTGGGGCCAGCACGCCTGGGGGCTGTGGGTGCGGGGTAAGACCCCAAGGCGGTATCAGCGGTGTTTTTCTTCTTGGCTGGTTGGGGCTGCTCCTGCTACGCGTTCGCCGCTCGATACGGGGCTGACAGCATCACCGATGCTTCCCAGGCGACCTGGCTGACGATCAAGACCCTCCGACTTTAGGGCGAAAAGGGGCTCTTGCCCCCAGCCCAGGTCGATGATGAGAGCGGCTACCGCTTCTACGATGCAAAGAGCGTGCAGCGCGCACACGTGATCACCCAGCTGCGAGCGCTCGACTTTTCCCTGAGAGATGTGGCGGAGGTGCTGTCGAGTTGCTCAGAAGAGGACGACCAGAAAGAGGGCATCACCACGCGGGAGCTGCCCGCGGGCCGCTGCGTCTATCTGGTGCACAAGGGGCCCTACGAAGAGCTTGGTCGCTCCTACGAGAGGCTCTTTGCCCTCAGAAGTACCTCACAGAGGTACAGGCATTCTTTCGTCGTAAGGGCTAGCCCGATCTAGAAGGTCTTGGGGGACTTGGGGGACTGCCTCTTTTTCATCTCGGCGGCGGGCTCCAGGGTGAAGCTCAAGCTCCAGTTGCCGTAGCTG
>JAFCZD010000706.1 GCA_019314525.1 Deltaproteobacteria bacterium | reverse complement strand
AGCCTGACGCTGGCCGACGGTGTGGTGCTCAAATTCGCTGCCGAGAGCGCCATGGTGGTACAGGGCCCGCTGCAGAATCATGATGGCACCGAGGTGTATTTCACGTCCTTCAAGGACGACTCCCATAAGGGCGACACCAACGGTGATGCCACCGCCACCACCGCCGCCGATGGCGACTGGGATGGGCTCTATGATGGAGACGGCAACCGCCATACCTGGCCGAATGTCCTCTTCGATGGCGTCTAGAGCTGTCTAGAGCAACGTGAAGATCATGCACTCTGGGGCCACCATTATCGTTTTATTGGGTGCCTCCCTCACGGGCTGCGTACGGGGCGGATTTTCGCATTCTGGCACCACCGATGGTAGCCCCAGAGATGTCCACCACGATGTCGCTGAGACCGACGGGCCTCGCGACGACCTCCAAACGCTCTCCGCCCCCCTGCTCGATCCCAGCTTCAATGGTGGTAACCCTGTCGTGCTCCTGCGCACCTCTGGCGGCGTTCAAGCCAAACGAGTGCTCATAGACAGCCAACAGCGCATCGTCATCGCTGGGCAGAGCTGGGATGGGGAGAAGCTGGGTATCTTCGCCACCCGCCTGGAACCCGACGGTAGCTTCGACCCCACTTTCACCGGTGGTACACCGGGCTTTGGCCTGGACGATGGCGCCGGGGCCGAACAACTTGAGGCTCTCGCCATCACCCGTGATGATCGAATCCTCCTTGGAGGTGGATTCTACAAAGCACCCAACCACCCAGCGATCGTCGCCAGGCTTGGTGACGATGGCTCTCTCGACGCGACCTTCGGTGTGGGGGGCATCACCAGCCTCAACCGTTCTGCACTTGAAGAGCATGTTTGGGGCCTGGTAGTGGAGCCAAGTGATGAGATCGCCTTTGTCAGCACCGAAGGTAAGCTGGACGGCGGCCAACAGGAGCTGATCTTCGGGCGCCTAAGCGCTGATGGACAACTCGCCAACACCGCACCAACCGATGATATCGGGGTTGTCATCGCCAGAGGGACGCTGCCCCGGCTCACCATGGTGGGAGGTCATGCGATGATCGCCGCCCGCATCTACGATGACGCGGCCCAATTCAACGCCTTGCTGCTGGCCCGGCTCGAGGGTGGTGCCCTCGACGCCACCTTTGGCGATGGCAAGACGCTGCAACACGTCCTGCCTGGTGGCGACCAGAACTTTCAGAACCTCGTGGGTGAAAGCAATGGGAGGCTCACTGTTTGCAACATCCTCTATGACGCGACCATGCCGGGGGCCACCGAGAGTGGGATTTCGCGCTTTCTCAGCGATGGCATGCTCGACACCAGTTTTGGAGATCAGGGCCTGGTGAGGCTCATACCCAGCGCCAGCAGCCAACCGCTGGTGCTCCTGATCGACAGCAGGGGAAGGACCCTCGTTATCGGCATCAATCGAAGCGCACCAAATCAACTCCGTGACGTCTTCGTTCAGCGCCTGCTCAGCGATGGCTCCATCGACCCTTCATTCTTGGAAGACTCTGCAACACAAAGCGCCTACCACCTGGATGTAGGGGGTGATGAAGCCGCCCGGGGCGCCGTGCTCGATGAGCAGGGCCGCCTGTTGATCACAGGATGGAGGGGAGCAAACGGCGAGGAAGGTGGGTGGATCGTGCGCTTGCTGCTGCCCGATTGAAGTGCAGACAGACCTGAAGCAGACCTAGCTAGAAAACGTAGCTAAAGCCGACGCTCAGGGCGCCTTCCATGGTGAAGGTGGAGAGCTTCTCACCCTCTTCAGGTGCCAGAGATCCAAAAAGGAATACGAACTCAGGGCCAGCGTGCAGGTTGAAGCTACGACCCGCATAGAAAACAAGGCCCATCTTCACGCGCACCATGCCGCCATAGATCGATTCTTTGAGCACCACGCTGCCTGCGCTAACGCCTGTGCCCATGTCGATCTCTTTGTTGCCAAAATAGCCACCCACGATCAATCCAGGGCTGAAGAAGAGCCCGTGCCCGAGGGACACATAATAAGCACCGCCGATGCCCACCATACCACCCAGCGTGATATCGCTGTCGCCGTTTTTGCGGTAGAGCGCCTGCAGGTGGGCGGTCACTGCGAGGTTGGTTTTGAGAAAATAACGAAAGGACGCGCCACCGAGGTAAGAGAGCCTAAAGGTCGAGGTCTCGTCTACTTTGTCGTAGTTAATCAACAAAATATTGTCGAGGCCAAGCTCCTTGACGCCCGCGCCGATGGCGCTCACAGCACCGGACGATCCGCCACCCTGGCTGAGCGTATAGGCCTCCGCTGAAGCTGGGGTCAGACAGAGCAAACCTGCCAAGAATGTACCAGCCAAGAGTAAACTGGTGGAGCGCATTGGAGAAACCTCCCTAAGTTAAGTGGTTGAAGCTAAGTGGTCGACGTCTGGAACTGTTCGAATGACTGGACTCTCCTACATTTCTAGTGTGAGGGCTAGAATAGTCTCGGGCGCCCTGAGCGCCCTTGCCACTAGGAGCAACAGTCTGGCGCCCGCTCGCAGCATCCTGCCATGAGGAGAAAACGCTTTCTGTGCCCAACCTCACACTTTTCGGTAGCATTTGGTTCGAGTTCACGATGATCCTTCTCGGTCAGCGCAGGCGTCGCCCGACCGTTGCGTTAGGTCTCATTAGCAAGGTGTGTGCCACGGAACGAGGAGCGATATTTGTTGGCTTTCCGGCCTCGAAGCTGGGGGAAATTGTCTGAAACGACGATCCGTTGACAACCTCCGATTGTCAGGACCCATACACTGGGAGGAGCTATCGGAACGCTACCCAGCGCCCCCACGAGGACCCCAACCTCGTTGGGGTTTTGGCGTAGAGTTGCATCCCGGTCGTCGCTGAGGGACCGGTGATCAGGTCAGCAGCCACGACCTGCGATACGAACCCAGCCGATCACGATAAACAGTGAAGACCAGATCGCGAGAAAGCGAGCCAGGATGAGTGGCGATTTGGCTTCGTCCTTCGCCGCATAGCGCAGCGCTGACCTTCTTGCGCTTCTCGGCGATGTACGAAGGGTCTTTGTCCTTTCCGAGTTTCTTGGTTAGGGCTGCGGGCCAAGCTGAAAGAC
>JAFCZD010000705.1 GCA_019314525.1 Deltaproteobacteria bacterium | reverse complement strand
TTGGTGCAGGCGATGTCGTCGATCTTCTTGCCACGAGCATAGAAGCCGTAGACCCGCTTGCGGTGGGTGAACCCAGCCTGCTGGCCAGCGTTCTGGTAGCGCACGTAGCGGTCCATCTCGCGGTCTGTGAGCACGATGGGCATGACCACTTGTGTGTAGTTGCCCCGGACGGCTCCTCTGTCGAAGGTGGTGCCGTGGGTGTTGTGGTGCATCTCGCCGCGACCACCCTGGTCGGCGATTAGGCTGTGCAGGTGGCCGGGGTCTCGGTTGCCTGCGAACCAGGCGACGTTGGGTCCCATCACCTTGGTGAAGAGGTCGAAGGTCTCTGGGCTCACCTCGAAGAAGGTCTTCTCACGGCTCAGGGATGTGCCTTGTTTCATCATGCCGCGCCACATGCGGTCTTCTTTTCTGACCTGCACTGTGACCTTGTCGGCAGCAGCCACTCTGATGGGCTCTTTGCCCGCTGTGCCAACCATGGTGACATGTCGCACGACCTCACCATTGACGGAGACCTGACCCGCCTCGATCAGCTCACGACCTCTGCCAGCCATGCCACCAGCCTCAACCACCTCGAGCAGCGGTGTGTTGTTGTTTCGTTTCTTTCCCAAGTAGAGCGTGCCGCTCACCTTTCGCTTGAAGCTCTGGACGTTGAAGGCGCTGTAGGCCGTTTCGGCCGCTGTTAACGTCCTCTTGGCCCGACAGAGTGTGCCTTGGGCGAAGCCCAACTTTCTGGCATCGCTCACGGTGGCTTGATCCGCGCTGACTTCATCCAGGGCAGCTTGCCGGGTCTTGACCACGTTCTGGGCTGCCTCCAAGGCTGTGAAGGCCTCCTGTCGACCCGCTTGCCCCTCGACTTTGTGTTTGAAGATTTTGAAGCGCCCGGAAAGGGGGATTTTGGCGACAGCTTTGCGGAACTCACGTGAGTTGACGTCCATGCGCAGCGCCTGTTTCACCATGCGCGCCGTGGCCTGGGGTGTGACACGTTCTTCGCGCGCCTTAGCGATGGCTTGGGTGCGCTGCTTGGTTATCCAGCGTAGAGATGAGCGCTGAACGACGCCTTGCTGCTGGGCGTCGGCGTTGGCCGTGGCGGCACTGGCGAGCCAAACGCCAAGCCAAACCCCAACCAAGACGAATGCTGGAATCCGCCGGTGCATGCTTCCCTCCAGTTCGTCTGCAAGTGTTTGCACGAACCGTGCCTGGGCCTCCGCTTGTCAAGCCGGTGACTTGCGTTGGCGTGGGGCGGTGGTTTTCAAAGCATGGCTATTCGATTTGTTGAATTCTCAGCCGCAGCCGCTGAACTCAAGTTGTGCGCTGGCGGTGCCTTTGCCTTTGCCCTTGAACGTGCACTCCAAACGCAGGTGCCCCTCGAGTAGTCGGACGTCGTTCACCGTCGTATTGCTCTTGCGAACAGCAATATCGTATTGCGAACACTCCTCGCGATCGAAGGTGACGCTACGACACTGGCCGTTCTTGCAACTCCCCGGCAGCTGCACTTGCACCAACCAGCCCTTGACGGGGTCGCGCACGAGCTTGATGGCGCCGCGCGCCCCCTTGGTCTCTTCGCCTGGCATCAACACCACGCCGAAATAGCCTCGTTCTTGTCCAGAACCACAAATGTCGGGCTTCAACACGAAGTCGCCCAGGGGTTTTCCCTTGGCCGTGAAACTTCCTTTGACCTCCGAGCAACCCTTGCCGTTCATCATGAAGAAGCCCACGACGATCAAGGGCACCACAACGCCACCACCAGCGCCGAGCTTGGCGATAAGCCCGCTGCGCTTCGCTCGCTTCTTATTCTCTTTCTTCTGTATCGCTTCTTTCGCTTTGCGTGCAGCCTTCTCGACGTTCTTCTTCTTTGCCTTGGCCTTGTGTTTGCCGGTCTGCAGCGAGTTTCCAAGATAGCTCAACGTCCAGCGGCGCTGCACCTTCACCGGATGGAGCCGTTTCCACAGCTCATCAGGAAGAAACACGCTGACCTGACAGAAGCTGCACGCCGTCGTGCGCTCTGTCTCTTCGGTGATGCTCAAGGCTCCCCGACAGCTTGGGCAAGCCATCACAATGGGCTTGCTCGCTTGACGATCCACCGTCAACACCAGATCGGCTTGCTCTTTGGCTACTTCAGGATCGGCGCCAAACACTTGAAGCGCGTCAGGCAGCTCCTTTTTTAGCCATGCTGGTGCTGGAAAAGTGGCGAGGCCTGCCCCACAGGCTGGGCAGGGGATCGTCGTCGTTGCGCCAACCTTCTTCAAGTAGGCGTCAACGGGGACTGATTCACCACAGGCCTGACACTGGGGTGTTTGGTCCTTGTAGGTTTGATAGTTGTAGGGTGATCCCACCACCATCATGCCTTCGTCAGCGTAGGTCATCTCGACGCAAATACGCTTTAGCGCGCTGGTGTTATGACAATGGGGGCAGAGCGGGTTCTTGGTGGGGCCGTTGATCGGTACCGGACTCGCGCAGTGGTCGCAGGTTACCGTCATCGTCAACGTGAGGCTGCTGCTTGGCTCTTCAACATCCCGCCAGCCGGTCGCTGCGGGCTGTGGTGTTGGTGTTGGCGGTGCCATGCTCGATTGCCAGGGCAGCGCGGGTTCCCCGGACGATGGCGCGACCTGTTGTGATGGCGCGACCTGTTGCGGTTGCGCGACCTGTTGCGATGCCGTTACTGGCGCCGCGCAGTTTCCACAGAAGCGCGCTTGCTCACCAAGCGTTGCCCCACAAGCTCCACAGGATGCCATGCCTTCTCCTTGTGCGTCTCTTATTGGGGCGATGGTCTTACTCCCCGCCCTCGCTGTCAAAGCCTAGTCCCTCTCGGCGGGAATAATGAACCGTTCAGAACCCACCCAAGAATCTATGAGGGCGGGCTTCTGACCGGTTCCTTGGCATTTCTCTGCCGTCATCTCTCGTTTCTTTTGGTTCGCGACTTACGCCGCGAATGTCTAGTATCCGTAGAGGGTGACCCCCCTGATGGCGTTGGCACCGATGCCGTCAGAAAAGACGCAGGGACCGCGCAGCGCCCCGCCACCCTGATAGGCACCAATATGCGGTGAGAAGATGCAGGCTTCGCCAGAGTCAC
>JAFCZD010000704.1 GCA_019314525.1 Deltaproteobacteria bacterium | reverse complement strand
AGGAAGGACGGGCTGCGATATGCTCCCCGCCACCATCGCCACGCTGGCTGACCATCCCAAGGTGGCCGCGGTGAAGGAGGCCACAGGGTCCATCGCTCGGGGACAGACCGTCATCGCGGCCTGCGCTGGCAAAGAGATTGACGTGCTCTCGGGAGACGACGCAACGGCCATGGCCCTCACGATGGCGGGCGGCAATGGGGTGATCTCTGTTGTCTCCAACATCGCCCCCAACCGCATGGCGAGCATCATCACAGCCGCAAATAAGGGGCAAATGGAGGAGGCCTGCGAGCTCAATTACCAGCTCCTCCCCTTGATGGACCTGCTCTTCGTGGAGAGCAACCCCATCCCAGTCAAAGCCGCCATGGCTCACCTGGGGTTTGGCGCCAACGAGCTGCGACTCCCTCTCTGCCCGCTCTCCCAAGACGCCCTAGAACCCATCCTCGCGGAGATGGCCAAGTTAGGGATCGTTCGATGACCCGCTCAAAGCAGATCCGCGTGGGCGTCGCTGGAGCTGCAGGGCGCATGGGACAGATGCTGGTACGCGAAGTCGTCGGCACTGAGGGGCTTGTCCTAGGGGCCGCCACAGAGATGGCCGGTCACGCAGCCCTCGGACGTGATGCCGCGGTGGTCGCTGGCCTCGAGCCCTGTGGCGTGGAGCTCAGCGCCCAACCTCGAGACCTCGTGACCCACATCGATGTAGCCATCGATTTTACGACACCTGCCCACTCCATCGACCTCGCAAAGCAGGCTGCCAAGACCGGGTGTCGCTTGGTGATAGGCACCACGGGGCTCGACGAAACGCAGAGGACGCAACTTCAGCACGCAGCCAAAAACACATCCATCGTCTGGGCACCCAATATGTCCGTGGGCGTCAACGTGCTGCTACGCCTCGTCGCCGAGGCAGCGCGACTGCTTGGACCAGACTTCGACCTCGAGATCGTCGAGGCCCACCACAAACACAAGGTGGACGCCCCCTCGGGCACGGCCTTGCGCATCGCCGAGGTGCTGGCGGAAGCCACCGCAGATCGTGGCAGCCTCGACGCCCGGGCCTGCCATGGGCGGGAGGGTATCTCGCCGAGGGAGCCGGCACAGATTGGGCTACATAGCGTACGCGGCGGCGACGTGGTGGGAGACCACACGGTGCTCTACTGTGGCGAGGGTGAGCGCCTCGAGCTGATCCACCGTGCGTCCAGCCGCCAGACCTTCACCCGTGGCGCAGCCCGCGCCGCACAATGGGTCGCCCACCGCGCCCCAGGGCTTTATGACATGCAGGATGTCCTCGACCTGCGCAACGACTGACCATGCCCCACACCTGACCATGCCCCACACCACGCCCAACTATGACGCCTTGCGCACGGAGCAATCTGGTGCAGCGCGTGACCTAGACCTGCGCAGCCCCAGCGAACTGGTGGCGCTGATTCACCATGAGGATCAACGCGCCCTTGATGCGGTGGGGCGCGCAGGAGAGGATGTGGCGACGATCGTGGCGGCCGTGGAGCACGCTCTGGATATTGGCGGGCGCCTGATCTACATCGGTGCTGGCACCAGCGGCCGCCTTGGCGTGCTCGATGCAGCCGAGTGCCCCCCCACCTTCAACACACGCCCCCGCCAAATCGTAGGCCTCATCGCCGGTGGCCCGCGGGCGCTGCGACGCGCCGTAGAAGGAGCCGAGGATTCGCGCTCGGATGGACGTGAGGCGATGCGCACGCTGAGCATCGACGCCAAGGATGTTGTCTGCGGAATCAGCGCCAGCGGCAGCGCAGCCTATGTTGGCTCAGCCCTGCGGGAGGCGAAGCGTCGCGGCGCGAAGACTGCCCTCATCACCTGTGCCCCACGGGGCGAGGTCGCTGAAAAGGCCGAGACCATCGTCGCCCTCGAGGTCGGGCCCGAGGTGGTGGCGGGCTCCACACGCATGAAGGCCGGGTTGGCCACCAAAGCAGTGCTGCACAGCATCACCACGGCCGCGATGATCCGCAGCGGCAAGGTTTACGACAACCTGATGGTGGATGTTCAGCCCACCAACCTCAAGTTGCGGCGACGGGCCACGCGGCTGGTGGCACAGCTCGCGCAGCTCTCTTTGCCTGCGGCCGGGCGCCTCTTGCGCCGCTCAGGCGACTCCGTGAAGACCGCCGTGGTGATGGCTCGCCTGGGGCTCGAACGCCGAGAGGCCACCCGCCGCCTCGCCAAGGTTGGCGGACGACTGCGCGCGTTGATGGGCGGGTCGTTGTAGCCACGACCGGCCCTCCCGCTATTCGCTCGCCATTCTTTCTCTGACCACCAAAGAACTCTACCTTTCGCGGCGAGGCCACTCCCAAACGATATCTGCCCCTTCGCTGAAGCGGACCCCACCGAGTGCGAGGAGAGCATCGCGGTCGAGACCGGTTAGCCACTCCGCTACATGGGGATACAGCTCCCCGTGCATCCTCCTGAAGTCATCTGCAACCTCATTCGGCACGACGACATTGCCCCGCGAACCCTGCGCGACCGGCAGGCGCTGCCTGTCCAGATCCGAGAGCGAAAAACACCAGGCCGCCCCCTCATGCCTGACTTGGATCAACAATGGCTCCAACGACAACCATGGTGATGCAGCTGGAGAAGCGAACAGAGTTAACGCACGCTGCCGCAGCTCTCTGAATGCGTCTACGGCATTCGGCACGAAGCCGAGATTTATGAAGAAACGCGCCGCAACTGATCCAGATCGATAGGCCGCCGGGGCACCTAGCCCCACTTGCGATTCCACTTCGTCCAGTACCGCCACAATCGCCTCCAAGGACACGTCGTCTGGCGCCACAACATCGAGGTAGTACTCAACGCTGTTTCCGCCGGGCGCCACTTCGACGCTCTCAGCGATCCGTTGCCCAGGATTCGAGTTGGCGATCTTCTCCACGTCTGGCTCATCCCAGAAACCGTGAGAGGTATCGCCATGCTGGTAGAGCGCCGCATTGACCCCTGCAGTTTCCCGAGGCGAACAGACTCTATGCGCTGTCAGATACATGCTGTCTCATTTAGGCGAGGGGCAAAGCTCCGATCCGCGAGGATATCTCGGTCTGTAAACTGCGCGACCGTTCGCTCC
>JAFCZD010000192.1 GCA_019314525.1 Deltaproteobacteria bacterium | reverse complement strand
GGCTGTGCACCTTGAACGCGCTTCTGGGGTGGGGTTTCTGGCTGACGATGCAGTCAAAGCCTTTCGGTTGGCCCAACCCTTTCCGAATCCGCCCAAGGCTTTGGTGGATGACAAGAGCAAGACCATTAGTTTTCGGTTTGGTTTTCTCTTTGAGATCTCCCGGCGCCCCTCCTTCAAGGTCTTCCGCTACCGTTGAGCGCCCATGAACTGGCAAGATGAGCCATTAAGGTAGCCATACTTGCGCGCCTCGGTTTAAACTAGATGACGTCGCCGGAAATGATGAACCGTAACAGCGACGGAGGATGCTTGGCTCAGCAGCAACACCTCGCCGACTGGCTGGTCGAAGAGCAGATGCTCTCAGTGGACGATCTCGCGCGGGCCCATGCGCATCAACGCGAAACGGGCACGCCGCTGGGTCTTGCGCTGCTCGAGCTGAAGCTGGTGCAAGAGGGCAAGCTGGTTGATTTGCTCGCGCGCCGTTATAAGTTGCCCAAGGCGCCTGCGCGCTTGCATCGACTCGCCGTTTCACTCAAGGCCCTCTCGTTCATTCCACAAGACCTCTGCTGGCAATATGGAGTGTTCCCTTTTGGCATCGACACTGTGGCTCGTCGGCTTCAGGTCGCTATCGCGGACCCTGCCGATGAGGAGGCCAAGCAGCAGCTCCTGAGCCTGGAGGACATCGACCCCGAACTCTATGTGGTTGGCCCCAAGGCGCTAGAAAAGGCGATTCGCAAGCATTACCTCGACGCGCTGGTGGAGGACACCAACCACGGCGGGCGGAAGATGCGTTTTTTCGGCTACGACAACATCACAAACCCGGGCGTAGCAAAGACCGTCAAGCGCAAGCCTAGGCCAGAAAAAGAGAGCGTGGAGGGGGAGGCGAAGCGCACGCCCAAGCCGGAAAAAGAGAGCGTGGAGGGGGAGGCTGAATGGGATCTGGGCCCTATCAAGCGGAGGCCCAGCCTGGAGGTGGTGATCGAACTCGATGCCCCCACTGAACCTCTGGCTCCCATCAAACCCCCACCGCGTGACACAGCTCTGACGCCTGCGGTGGCACCTATCGCAGCGCCTCGTCCGGCGCTGGCGCGCATGCGAGGCACGAGCTTACGCGATGAGGTCCGGCGTAGGGGAGAAGCGGCAGCGGCACCGTCCCCTGTACCCATGTCTCCTGCGCCCATGTCTCCTGCGCCCATGTCTCCTGCGCCCATGTCTCCTGCGCCCATGTCTCCTGCGTCTGGGGAACTGCTTGCCCCCAAATCGGCGAAAAATGGTCACCTCACAGAGCGCATCGTGGCTCTCGAGGGGGCAGTGGAGCAACTGATCGCATTGCTCGCGAAGCGCGCCGACAAGAAGACTTCGGAGATGCTCAATCGCATCAAGGGCACGTTGGGCAGCTGACCAGCTGACCTAGGTTGGTTCGCTGCGGCTTCGCCTAGCTCTCGTCTTCGCCAGCAGGCTGATAGCGTAGGTGTGGCTTGCGTGCCGCTCTCGCTTCGTCCAGCCGACCGATGCCTGTCACATGGGGGGCGCTCTTCAGTTGTTCGGGTTGCTTGTGGGCTTCCTCGACCACCGAGCGCAAGGCCTCAATGAAGGCGTCGAGTTCATCCGGTGTTTCAGTCTCGGTGGGCTCGATCATCATCGCGCCATGTACCACCAGCGGAAAGTAGACGGTGGGGGGGTGAAAGCCATGGTCGATCAGTCGCTTGGCCACATCCATCGTGGTCGCCCCTGTAGAGCGCAGGTTCTGATCGTTGGCGACGACCTCATGCATGCACATGTCTGGGTGGGGGACATGCACGAAGTCGCGGATGCGCGCGCGCACATAGTTAGCGTTGAGCACCGCGAGGTCGGTAACCCGCGCGAGGCCTGGGGCCCCCAACTCACGCATGTAGACATAGGCGCGCAGGAGCACACCAAAGTTGCCAAAGAAGCTTCGTAGGCGGCCCACGGATTTTGGCCGCCCATAGTCGAGGGTGAAGCCCTCTTTGCTTCGATTCACGGTGGGCACGGGCAGGAAGGGGACCAGGCGTTCAGAGACGCCCACGGGACCCGCCCCGGGTCCGCCACCGCCATGAGGGGTGCCAAAGGTCTTGTGCAGGTTGTAGTGCATGGCATCTACACCAACGTCACCTGGACGAAAGCGCCCCATGATGGCGTTGAGGTTGGCGCCGTCCATGTAGATCAAGCCGCCCGCGCCGCGCACCATCTCTGCGATCTCTGCGACATGCTTTTCGAAGATGCCCAGGGTGTTGGGGTTGGTGATCATGATCGCCGCGACCTCGTCATCGAGAGCAGCGCGCACCGTGTCAGGGGAGAGCGTCCCATCAGCAGAGGTCTCGAGCTGAACCGCCTCGAAACCGTTGAGGGTGCAGCTCGCAGGGTTGGTTCCGTGGGCGCTGTCGGGGATCAAGACCCGCCGTCTCGTTTGGCCGCGGTCAGTGTGATAGGCACGGATCATCATCAGCCCCGCGAGCTCGCCGTGAGCTCCAGCGGCGGGCTGCAGTGAGACCCGAGAGAAGCCACCCACGGCGGCCAGCATCTGCTCGAGCTCCCAGAGCAGCTGCAACGCGCCCTGGAGTTGTGATTCTGGTTGGTAGGGGTGCAGTCGCGCAAACTCACCCATGCCCACGGCGACATCGGCGACCCGGGGGTTGTGCTTCATCGTGCAGGAGCCCAAGGGGTACATGCCCGTGTCGATGGAGAAGTTCCACTGGGAAAGACGGGTGTAGTGGCGCACGACCTGCGGTTCGCTGACCTCGGGGAGGTGTGGCGTGCTGGCTCGGCGCAACGCAGCGGGCCAGGCGTCAGCGGCTGGCTCTGGCACGTCCAGTGTGGGCAGGGAGGCCCCGCTACGGCCGGGTACGCTCGCTGCAAAGATGGGACGTTCACAGTGGAGCAATCCCTGAGTGACCTTGGTTGGCGCCTTGCTCATGGCTGCCCTCCTTCCGTGGCGAGGGTGTGCACCAGGCGGTCGATATCCTCACGTCGATGCATCTCGTTGAGGGCGATCAAGAGCCCGTCTTGGTGCTCGGGATAGAAACGAGCGAGGGGGATGCCGCAGGTGACGCCGGCCTTTTCGGTGCGAGCGAGCACCTCACAAGCGTCGCCGCTAGGGACGCGCACGGCGAACTCGTTGAAGTGCGAAGCATCAGGAAAGAGCAAGCTGAACCCCTTGGCCTTCAGCTCCTCGCGGGCGTAGGTGGCCTTGGCGAGGTTGAGCTGCGCGAGTTGGACGAAGCCCTCGCGCCCGAGGAGGGCGAGGTGAATCGCGAAGCGGAGGGCGTAGAGGCCATGGTTGGTGCAGATGTTCGATGTGGCCTTGTCGCGTCGAATATGCTGCTCGCGGGTGGAGAGGGTCAGCACGTAGCCAGGGCGACCCTGGCCATCGACGGTCTCGCCGGCCAATCGTCCTGGCATCGCGCGCAGCGCCTTTTTCCCGGAGGTACCGAAGAGCCCCACACCGGGTGCGCCAAGGGTGGGCTGGGTGCAAAGGCCCGTGCCATCTCCCACCACGATATCGGCGCCCATGGCAGCAGGGGCCTCAAGGAGGGCGAGGGCCAGAGGCTCGTTGACCACAGCCACCAACAAGGCGCCAGCGTCGTGAGCGAGCTGCGCCGCGGGCCGCAGATCCTCGAGCACACCGAAGAAATTCGGCGTCTGTACCACCACGCAGGCCACCTCGTCCGAGAGCGCTGCTTCCAGCGCTTCAAGGTCGATCTGGCCGCTTGGGGTAGCGGGGCAGCCCTGGAGGCTCTCGTCGTCAGCCGTGTCGAGGCCTGCCACATAGGTCTCGCAGGTCTGTCTGTATTCGGGGTGCAGCGTGTGGGCGAGGATCGCGTGCCGGCGCCGTGTCAGCCGCCGTGCCATCAGCACGGCCTCGGCTGTCGCTGATGCGCCATCGTACATCGACGCGTTGGCGAACTCGGTGCCGAAGAGCTCACAGACCATCGTCTGGAACTCGAAGATCCCCATCAGCGTGCCTTGGCTCAGCTCCGGCTGATAGGGGGTGTAGGCGGTGGAAAACTCGCCACGCAGGCTGAGGGCGTCCACCGCGGCTGGGATGTGGTGTGGATAAACACCCCCCCCTGTGAACACCAGATGGGAGGAGCTGGGGGGGCGGTTTTTGGCGCCGAGCTCCCCCATCAAGCGTAGCAGCTCTCCCTCGCTCAACGCTGGGGGGAGGTCTAGCGCGCCCTGGTGACGCAGGGGTTCGGGGATGGCCTCGAAGAGCGAATCGATGGACTCGGCACCGATGACGCGCAACATGCGCGCGATATCTGATTCGGTGTGGGGTAAGTAGCGCATTTAGCAGACCTCGACAGTCGAGCAGGTTGGCACCCCAGGGCGCGCGACGTCGTGTCCGCCACCCGGTGGGCGAAGCCTCTTATGAACCAAGAAGCGAGGCGCTACGCTTCACTCGCCACGAGAGCTGTGTAGGCGGCGGCGTCAAGGAGGTTCTCCATATCAGCAGCATCGTCAGGCTCCATCTCGAGCAGCCACCCGCCCTCGTAGGGGCTCTCGTTGAGGAGCTCTGGGGAGTCATCGAGCTCTGCATTGATCGCCACGACCTTGCCGGCGAAGGGGGCATAGATCTCAGAGACCGACTTCACAGACTCGATATTTCCAAAGGGCTCATTCGCGGCGAAAGACTGACCTACCTCGGGTAGCTCTACCAGCGTGATGTCGCCCAGTTGCTCGGCAGAGACAGCAAAGGCGCTGATCCCGATGCGTGCCTTGCCTTCGGTGTAGCGGATCCACTCGTGAGTCTTGCTGTAGCGCAGGTCCTTGGGGAACTCCATCACATGCTCCTGGGTTGGTTCGGCAGAAACTCGTAGGGTTTGTAGGGTTTGTTATGCCCGCTTGTAGAAGGGGCCTTTGACAACTTCGGCCTCGACCTTTTTGCCTCGCACGGCCACCAGAACACGCGTGCCGCGCTTGGCGCATGCCTTTGGCACATAACCAAGAGCGATGGCCGTGTTGAGGGTCGGAGATTTGGTGCCGCTGGTGATCTCACCCACACGCTCGCCTAGCTCTCCTGCGTCATCGGGGAGGTGAATGGCGTAGCCATGTCGCGCGATGCCACGGGAGCGCATCTCGAGGCAGACCAGCTTGCGTGTCAGCCCCTCTGCCTTCTGCTTGCTCAGGGCATCACGACCGATGAAGTCTGCGGCGTTGAGCTTGACGGTCCAGCCCAGGCCAGCTTCGAGGGGCGTGGTCTCGTCGGTGATATCGTTACCGTAGAGCGGGAGGCGCGCCTCGAGGCGCAGGGTGTCCCGGGCGCCCAGCCCACAGGGCTTGAGCCCACGGGCACGGCCAGCCTCCATCAAGGCCTCCCAGAGGGCCTCGGCCCCGGTGGGGGCGCAGAAGATTTCGAAGCCGTCTTCGCCTGTGTAGCCTGTGCGTGCCGCGGTGCAGCGCACGCCGCCCGCTTCGAGCTCGGCAAAATGGAAGGGGGCGATCTTCGCCACTGCGGCTCCGGCTAGCGTGGTGAGGATGCCGATGGCCTCGGGGCCTTGGATCGCCATCAGCGCAAAACGCTCGCTGGCATCCTCCAAGGTGCACCCGGTCACCTCTTGGCTGGAAAAATGCGCCACATCCTTGGCAATATTGGAGGCGTTGATGACGATGCGCACGTGCTCCTGGCTGAAGCGGTAGACGAGGCAGTCGTCAACGATGCCACCATGGGCGTGGCAGATGGGGCTGTAGAGCGCCTGGCCATCTTCAAGGGACGCAACGTTGTTGGTGACGAGGTTGTCGGCCGTCTCGAGGGCACGAGGGCCTGTGAACTCCACCTCCCCCATGTGACTCACGTCGAAGAGCCCCGCGGCTTTCCTCACGGTGTGGTGTTCGTCGAGAATGCCCGTGTACTGCAAGGGCATGGTGAAACCGGCGAAGTCCACGAGGCGTGCTTTTGCGCGACGGTGAGCTTCGACCAAGGGGGTGATTTTCGGCGTGCCGCTCATGGCGGCCAGCATAGATCAAAGGCCCGAATGATCAAGCGAAAGACGGTGATATCCGGCCAAAGGCGGCCAGCACCGTGGGAACGTTCACGCTTGCGGGTCTGGCCAATGGGACCTTTGAAGAAGGGCCCCGCTAGAGTGTCTCACGGGGGCGTCCTACCACCTGATGTCGCGCCTCTACAGCGGCGTCGGCGACCCGGCCTCCAAACTCAAAATGGGTTGTGGCACGGCTGGTGAGCTTGATGTATTTGCGAAAGCGGCTGGCGGTGGAGCGGCGCTGAAAGACGTTGACCGTGGCGTTGGCGACCTCCGTGTTGTGGCAGAAGACCGTAGAGCCATTGGGGTTTTGGTAGTCGCAACGCACCAGATCGGTAGGGCGGCAGTTGATCTCGCCGAGGATCTTGATCTTTAGACCTGTGGCCGAGAAGCGAAGGCGTCCGCCTCGCCATTCGGCGCGGGTCAGAGGGGCCGTCCAGGGCTCACGAAAGTGGTAAACCTCACGGCCCAAGTAGAGGGAGACCAGGGTCAGACCAGGCAGGGAGATCGGACCATATCGTAGCTTCAGTGAGAGGACCTCGAGGTTGGCGGTGGAGTCTTCGCGGAATCCGTTGCAGTGGGCCCAGGCCCAGCTGCGCGGATGACTCCGCCCCCAGAGGTGGCCTTGGCAGCCAGGCTCATCCTCCAAGGCGAAGCTCTTGTCGCCGATGTTCACGATGCCGCTGTAGTTGGTCATGGGGCTGGGCAGCACGGTGGCGATGGGGAGCAGTTCACGGCGTGTCATCAGCGGGGGGAGGTGGCGGTGGGAAAAGGAGCTGGGCGGGAAGCGCAGGTTCCAGTTCACGTCAGGGATGGTCTCCACGCGCGGGTCGTCCCCGCGGCCAAGGGGGATGCACGCCGCGTCCCCTTCGCAGAGCCTCCCGGCGAGGGCCCCATGCTCGAGCACAGAGGGGCCTATGCTGAGGTGAAAGGGGCTCGTGTCGTGAGCCAGCGCTCTCACTGGAAGCGTGCGGTGGTACGCCATGGACTCTTGAGGGGAGCGGGCATCAAAGAACGCAAACCAGATACCGCAGGTCGCCTCAGCTTTGCCCGCGGGCACGTCAAGGGTGTGGCGGATCCAGAAGCCTGTCTGGGTTGGGCGGTGATTGAAGGTTGAATACCAGACCTCGTAGTGTCCACGACGTTGGCGATCCCAACGCATGCGATTGTCGTTTTCAGTGCTCATGGTTTGCTCCGCGACTATCGTAGCTCATCACGCTTCAGCAGCAAAAGCTTGGCTTGGGCGCCTCACTATTCGATGATGGACCCATGCGAGGCACGACTCTCTTTGGCGCGTTAGCGATTTTCTTGGGCTGTACTCTATCCAGTTCGTCGGCTGCTAAAGGCAGCGACGCACAGGTCTGGCTGCAGCGCGAGCTGAACAAGCTGGCGACAGACTCGCGCCTGGGAGCCGCCCATGTTGGGGTGGTGGTGGTGAGAGCCGGAGACGGCGCGGAACTCTACACCCGAGAGCCTGACCGACTGGTGAGCGTGGCCTCCAACGTCAAGATCATCACCTCCACCGCCGCTCTGGCCTTGCTGGGATCCGAGTTCCGCTTCAAGACGGCAGTCTATGCTCCAGGCTACAAAGGGGGAAAGGTGGTAGAGGGAAACCTTTTTCTCAAGGGCTTTGGTGATCCATCCCTGCGTATGGGAGATCTTGACCGTCTCGCCGCCCTCGTGCGTGAAATGGGCATTGAACATGTCAAGGGTGCGCTGGTGCTCGATGAGAGCTATTTCGACAAACACCGGCTCCCCCCGTGTTTCGAGAGCCGACGCACCGACGCCTACTATCGGCCCGTGGTGGGGGCTCTTTCGTTAGAGGAGAATACCATCGCTATACGCGTTCGCGGCGCGCGGAAACCAGGGCAGCCAGCAACGGTGGTGGTGATGCCACGCACACGCTACGTGAAGGTCGACAACAAGATGATGACCGTGAACCGGCGGCGGCGCATGCGGCTCGGCTTGAGCACTGTCAGGCGTGGGCAGTCCACCGTGGTGCTGGCGCGCGGTCGGGTGCGAGTGGGCTACGAGGGGCGGTGGTATCGCAAGCGTGTCGCTCACGCGGGCACCTACACCGGCGCTACATTCCTCGAGGCGCTGACCAGGCGTGGGGTCAAGATCGACAAGAAGAGGTTGAGGCGTGGTCGGGTGCCAAAGAAGAGCAGGAGCGTGGCCGAGATCCACTCGCGTGCCCTTGGCGACCTCACGCGCCGGCTGAACAAGGTCAGCAGCAACTTCATGGCCGAGCAGCTGTTGAAGGTGATGGGCGCCGAGACCTTCGGCGCGCCGGCGACCTGGTCCAAAGGGCTCAAGGCCGTAGAGCAGTATCTGGCCAAGCTTGGCGTCCCTGCCGGCAGCTACACCCTAAAGAACGGCTCTGGCCTTTACGACGCCTCTGCGCTCACTCCACGGCAGATCGTCAAGGTGCTGCGCGCGGCCTACGGCGATTTTCGCTATAGCGCCGACTTTCTCTCATCTCTCGCCATCGCTGGCATCGACGGTACCCTGGCCCACCGCTTCATCGGGTCTGGCGCAGAGCGCTACGTGCGGGCCAAAACTGGCACCTTGGCGAAGGTGGTCGCCCTCTCGGGTTTCGCCGCCGCTAGCGCAGGTAAAAAGCGCCAGCCGCTGCTCTTCTCGCTGCTGATCACCGACTTGCCAAATGGGCGCATCAGCGAAGCGCGAGAGGTGGTGGACGCCATGGCTCGGATTTTGGTGACTTACCTCGAGCGCTGAGAGCTCTCTGCTAGAGGCAGCAGCGAATCAAGGCGGGTCCGGGGCAGAGGCCTGCGCGATAAGCACCCTCGCAGTGCTGAGTCGTTTCTTGGCATTGACCACTCTGTCCGTCGTAGCTGCACGTCCCCCAAAGAGAGCCGGGGAGGCAACAGCGTATGCTCGCGGGTCCGGGGCAGAGGCCCGCCTCAAAGGTGCCATCACAGGGGTCGCTAATGTCCTGGCAGCTCCCCGTCGTTTGCGCTCCGGTGACCTGTTCTGAAGTGCAATCACCCCAGGTGCTAGATACGGTGCTAGAGACGACAGTCGGTGGATCCGCGGTGGGCATGCAGCATTCTACTGTGGCTGGGCCTGGGCAAAGGCTTCCACGGTATGCCCCCTCACAGGGAGCGCTTACGTCTTGGCAGGAGCCCTCTGCGCCGGCGTAGTAGCAGCTCCCATAGGAGCTATCATCCTCGTCGCGGACGCCTTCCCAGAAGCTCGAGGTTCCCCGTGCCCCCACCCAGCTGAAGCTGAAGTGAATATGGTCGGTGTGAGGGCTGGTGCCACCATAGGGCTGCCAGCCTTGTTCTGCCCGGTAGGAGCGCCAAATTTGTCGGTTCCAGATCATGTACATGATGCCCAAGCGGCGGGCCATGGCGTCGCGGTTTCCATGTTCATCGGTGGCCAAGAGCCAGTCGACCAACGCCTGCGCTGACGGATGGCTTGCGTTCACCTGCCAATCCCAGGCCCGCCCTTCCTTATGCTCACTTAGGCCGCCCACGCTGCAAGCGCGGCTGATGCCCAGGTCTCCCGTGCAGGGATAGGTCTGATTGACGAAGGCCCTGAAGGCGGCAACGCCTGCCTTCTCGGGCGGATCACACGAGGACTGGCCCACATAGTCAGAGTAGCCTTCAATGGGCGAGCCAAAGCCCGGCCCCAAAGGCGCGTAGTTTCCTCCTTCCGGGCAGCTGGCGCGGCTTATCACACGGCTGTGATCGTGAAAGAGATGACAGTCGTCGAGCTCGTCGACGTTACGCGAGTCTTCGAGGGTACCGGGTCCACAGGCCAGG
>JAFCZD010000703.1 GCA_019314525.1 Deltaproteobacteria bacterium | reverse complement strand
GCTCGAGGCGCTCTTCGGGACTCCCTACAGTGAGGTACGCCTCATCGCGGCGTCGCCTGTGACCCCTCCAACGGTCTATTCAAGGTTGGCAGATGGAAGCTGTGTGGAGGATACCTCGGTGCCGCCAGGCCCCCTCCACGAGATGACCACCATCGACACCAAAGCCCTGCCGGAATTCACACAGGAGAAGATCAGCCATGGAAAACGCCTCGACAGCCTCGTGTGGCGAGCGGCCGATGGGGCGACCCTCTATGGCGCATCTTTTGACACTCAGAGGACGATGATCTGTCGGCTCAGGACGACCCTGGGAGGGACCCACTGTATCCCTGTGGGAAGAACCGGATGGATTCACAGTAATTACGTAGATGATCAATGCACGGTGCTTGCAGGCAGTCGTAAGAGCGCCGACTGTGAGGCTCCTCAATACTTCACGCGCTCAACCAAGACCGTGTGTGGCGTCTCCGCTTCGGAGATCTTCGAGGCCGGCGCAGAGCTTGGCCAAACCTATGTGCTTAGTAACAGTATCTGCGAGGGCCCCATCCCGTCGAGTGGTCAGTTTTATGAAATTGGCCCTCCGCTTGCGCTCGCCGAGCTGGCAGAGGCCAAACCTCTGAGCATTGGCGTGGGTCGCTTACGCCACGTCTACATCGTGGCCGACGGCACGAGCCGCAGCGACCATCTCTACGATACGCAACTTGGAACGCCTTGCCACTTCGTCCGCGCAGCCGATGGAACGATGCGTTGCCTCCCCAGCAGGGTTGCATCGGTGTCCTACCTCGACTCGGCCTGCGCTCAGCCCTTCAGCTATTTGGATTGTCCAGACGCAGCAGCCACCCACTATGTGGGCTCCACCAACCTGTCGAGCGTAGACTATTGTTGGACGACACGGGTGCATCGAACAGAGGGCGCCATGCTGAGCGCACCTGCGGAAGCCTATTTCCTGTCCTCCGCAGGGTGTGTCAAATTCGCTACATTGCCTGCGGGCATCGCCACGAAGGTCTCTGCTGAGCTGCCCCCGAGTGACTTCGTGCAGGGTGTGGAAGGCCTGGAGTAGTAACCTCTGGCGACACCTCTGGGACACACTGAAGGGACGCACTGAAGGTGATCGTCCCGATTGGCTCTCTAAAACAACTCCAGCGCAGACCGATCGAGGAGACCTTTGTTCACTAACTGGTTCCTAACCACCAGGGCTGAAACCTGAAACTCTGCCGCGATTTCCTCGCGACTATCCTCACTCCGCTCACCATCGACCCGAGCCTCAATCGACGCCCAAGGGCAGAGCAACTCCGCCGAAAAAGCACGCTGCATTTTCTGACGATAGGTATACGATCTCGTGACAGGCCAAAGTGACTCCTGGCGAGTTTCCAAGAGACGATCTCCCAAGAGCCTAGCCAAGTCGAAACGCCGATTTACTGGAATCGGAGACCCCAACACATAACGCACACTGCGAGCCTCTCCAACCAAAGCGAACGACGTCCGGCTCCTGGGAGCCCCTCCCTGCCCTCCCTGCAGAATGCGGGGATGGGTTGCAGCTAGTGCAGCCAAGGTGTTGTCTGAGAGCGGCCCGTCTCCCAGCTTTTCTTGAGTGCGCAGCGCTCTCGCCGCCTCTTCACCGCGCTCCCAAGCGGACTTGTCCAACATATGAGACAAGCCGGATAGTGAGGGCAAATTTTCCCAACATGCATCAAAGCCCTCCTTCTGGGCCACATCACCGATCGCCTGTGATCCCAGAGACACTTCACCGACGGGGGTGCTCGCAGCCAACTCAACAACAGCCAGCTTGCCCAACCCTCGTGCATCATCGATCAGGGCTTGAACTTGAACGGGTTCTGCCTCATCGGGATCGTAGCCAAGAGCCGCCTCTAGGCGTCGATGCCAGCTCACATCTTCGTTCTGACGCTCCTCCGAGACCTCACGCCAAAGAAGCTGAAGGTCTGTATCTTTCACCCCCTCGGCGTTCAACTGCAGCAACACCAGAGAAAGAAAATCGTCAATCGCGGACTCAAAAGCCCCTGCACTCACGGTCCGATGGGCGTGTGCCACATAGCGCAAAGAATCCGCCGGGTTTGACGTCGCAGGGGTCGCGCTCAGTCGCACAAACTCCCCATCGCTGCTGATCGTAAGATTTGGCCAGACATAACCGCCGCCAATGGTGCTGAGCCGATGAGCAAGCTTCCAATCCATGCTCCTTCGAGCTGGCTCCCACCGAAGTCGCCAGAAGTTCCATGCCAACCAATACGCAAGCTGATAGCCGGAGAGGTGAACCTTCTGCCGCACCCGTCGCGCAAAGGAATCGTGAGCCTCCGTGAGCCAGGTGTCCCCAACTCTCAGACCAACCGCCCCAAAGGTTGCCCGCTCCTCCGGCAAGCCTTGCTGCAACTGCTCCCAGTCGATCTCGATGACGAAACTACTCACGGCGTCGCCACTCCTTTAGCACCACGTCCCGGAAATCATCGGTCGTTGGCATAGGATAACCGTGGTAGATGCCGGTTTCCTTGTTTTCCAGCTGCCCTTCGAAAACCAAATCATCGCTGAAGACCGCCCACACGTTCTGGGGCCAGCCATTACGACACTGTTTGCTCAAGAGACCCCGCAAGAATCCGTCTCGCAACAATTCTTCCGCGCGCTTCTTTGGAAACGGTTCGATGGCATCGCAAAGGGTCTTCCCTGGCCGCGGACTTGAGGGTGGAGTGAGTCCATAGTCATTGGGGTACCGCTTGTGCTCGGGATTGCCACCATAGCCAAACCCATCAGCAAATCGCTTGCGAGCATCGGCATCGAAGGCGTCGCTATCCGCCATGCGCCGTTTCGGATTGAACTTCTTCTTTCGGGTTGTCATGGCCAAAGAGCCTAGCCTCCCTCCAAAAACGCCTTCGCCTCCTGGTAAATCCCAGGGGCGTCGAGGTGGTGTTTGGCGAAGAGGTCCTCGGGGCTGCCCGACTCGCCGAACCCGCGCACAGCGACGCGATGCACGCGGGTAGGCTCGCGTTCGCTGAGCGCCTCGCAGACAGCGGCACCCATGCCGCCCACAACGCCATGGTCTTCCACCGTGAGCACGCGCCCTGCCCGCCGGGCA
>JAFCZD010000024.1 GCA_019314525.1 Deltaproteobacteria bacterium | reverse complement strand
CGTCCTCTTGGCTGGGCTTACGATCCTCTTCCTCGGCCTGGGCATCGGCTTGGTTGCGCTCTTAACGAGTGAGATTAAAGCAGAGCAGACGGAGACGGGGTTCTTTGTTCACTCCGACCCACCCAACGCAGAGGTCTACATCAACGGCAAGAAGCAGTTCGGCAAGACACCCACGGGCGTCGCAGGGCTCCCGAAAGCAGAGAAATACTGGATCGTGGTGCGAAAGGAGGGCTATCAGCCCTTTCAGCGCCAGCTGAGCTTGATCGAGGGTAAGCAGCTGCGTGTGCACGCCAAGCTCGAGGCCAAAGCAGGAGAGTCCATCGGGAGCGCAGAGATTATCATCAGCGCTCCCATGGGCGCGCAGGTCTACCTCGACGGCACACGACGGGGAGTCACTCCCCTGCGGCTGCCTCATGTGAGCGCCAACCAGGAACATGTGATCGTGGTGCGTAAAAAGGGTTTCAAAGAGCACACCGAAACGCTGAAAGCTCTACGCCCCGGCCAGAAGCTGAACCTCACCTTCAAGCTCGCCGCTAAGTAAGACAATATCCCACCAGCATCCAGCATCCCCTCGGCATTGACACGTTCTGGAGCGCGTGGAAGGATGCCCGCCCAATCAGCCCAGCCAGAGAGCACACATGATAGAGAAGCTAAAAAAACAAGCGATGGAGCGCGGAGTGAAGCTGCTCTCCAACCCCAAGGTCATGAAGGTCATGGCAGATCCACGCTTCATGAACGCGATCATGAAGAGCATGGAGCTGCGTGGCCGTTTGAAGAGTGATTTCGAGGGCTGGGTGGCCAACATGGCACGATCACTCAACCTGGCGACCCAAGATGACCTCACCACCCTCGAGCAGAGTGTGCAGCGGATGGAGGCCCAGATGGAGGCCCAACTGAAAGAAGACGCGCCAGCGAGCTAGTGCTCTGTCTCATGAACATTGAGCCGGCTTTGGCATCTCTTTAGCCAGAACACCCAGTATCTATCTGCTTCAAAACCCACCCCCAGACTCTGTGAGGGCGGGTTCGTTTCTTCTGGTTCGCGACCGACGCCGCGAACGTCTAGCTTCTACTCGAGGGGGCCGATGGCCTCCTCAACCGCCTTCAAGATCGTTCCCTCCTTCACCAACCTCGTCATTGTGTTGATGTCCTCGTAGAGTGGCCTATCCTCCACCAAGGGCGCGCAATGCTCACGGATGCACTCATAGGCGGCCTGACAGCCCTCCCCGGCCCGGAGGGGCTTGCGAAACTCAAAGGCCTGCGCCGCGTTGAGTAGCTCGATGCCCAACACGCCACACACATGGTCGAGGATCTCGCGTGTCTTGAGGGCAGTGGTCATGCCCATACTGACGAAGTCCTCTTGATCTGCCGCAGCGGGGATGGATCCATGACATGCGGGCGTGGTGAGGACCCGACTCTCGCAGACCAACGCCCCCGCTGTATACTGAGTGAGCATCATGCCCGAAAACATGCCGGCGCCCTTCACGAGGAACGATGGCAAGCCACGGCTGAGGTTGGGGTTCAACAAACGATTGAGCCGGCGCTCGCTCAGCGCCGCCACCGTAGTCACGGCCGTCCCCAAGAACTCGAGCCCAAAAGCCATAGGGGTGCCCTGAAAGTTAGCGCCGGGAATATAGAAGACGTCCTCCTCGTCGGGAAAGAAGACGGGGTTGTCTGCCACTCCGTTGAGTTCGGTCTCGATGACGTCTCGCGCATAGCGGATGACATCACGGGCGGGCCCCTGAACCTGCGGCGTAGAACGCAGTGAGTAGGCGTCCTGCACCTTCTTCTCTTTCTGTGCGAGGATCTCTGAGCCCTTGGTGATGCGCAGGATATTGCGGGCACAGACCACAGACCCCGCGTGGCCACGGATCTCGTGCAACCGCGCATCATAGCTGATCATATTTGTCAGCAAGGCGTCGAGGGTCATGCCCGCCGCGATATCAGCGGTCCTTATCCAGCGCTCAGCGTCCCTGACCTGGAGCGCCCCCATGCCGGTGATCACGTTAGATCCGTTGATGGTCGCCAGCCCGTCGCGCGCCTCGAACTCTAGGGGTGTGAGCCCCTTGGCCGAGAGCCCCTCCATGGCGGGCACGATCTTGCCATCGAGGTACACCTGCCCCTCGCCGATCAAGGTCAGGGCCATCTGCGACATGGGTGAAAGATCTCCACACGCGCCGACGCTGCCCCGCACACACGCCACAGGCGTGAGGTGAAGGTTGAGCATCTGCACCATGCGCTGCAGGACCTCTGGGCGCACGCCAGAGTGCCCTTGGCTGAGCACCTTGATGCGCGACGCCCAACCAGCGCGGCTGACCTCTTCGTCAGCTGGCTTACCCTGCCCCGCCGCGTGGGAGTACACCAGGTAGCGCTGAAAATCCTTGATCTGTTGGGGCTCCAGCGTCACCGACGCCAGCTCGCCGATGCCCGTATTGACGCCGTACATCACGGCGCCAGCAGCGATCTTCTCTTCGAGCTTGTCGCGGCAACGTCCCACGGCCTCCAGGGAAGCCCCACTGAGCTCGATACTCGCGCCTCTGCGCGCGATCTCCTCAACGTGCTCACAAACCATCTTTGACGAGTCAATTACTATAGGCATTACGAAACCTTTCGCCGATGAAACTCCCCACCTGAATCTGCTCCCCCCAGCAACCTTTTACAACACCCAAATCGAACCTGAGTGTGATGATCTCTGGGCGCTCCCTACCCGCTGGCTAGACTACCTGCTAGACTCTGAGGCCCAGAGGGTGCTAAGCCCGTTTCGAAAAGATGGCGTCCAAGAAGAAGCAAATAACTGAAAGCACCATGAGCCCGAAAGAGACGCGTTTGGCGCGCCTCCGCAGGATGCTCTTCGTGCCCTTGCTGCTCTTGGCGCTCGCAGGGCTGGGCAGCAGCCTCTACCTCACAGACTTGCACATTCGTGTGCATAGCGCTGCAAACCCAGACACCATCGACAGCTTCTGCAATGTCAGCAAGGGGCTCGACTGCGTCGCCGTGGCCGCAAGCGAATACTCCAGCTTCCTTGGCATCCCCATCGCGGTCTACGGCCTTGAATTCTTCGGGCTGCTGACGCTGGGGCTGCTGCTCTCAGCAACGGGCCTCTGGCGCGTACGCCATTGGGACTCGCTCTACTTCATCGCCATGCTCCTCGCGACGCCCGCCAGCCTGATCATGGCCTATGTGGCGGTCTTCAAGATCAAATCCGTCTGCCTGATGTGTTGTGCGATCTACGCCGTCAACGGCGTGGGGCTGTTGATCATGCTCGTGGCTTATGGCAGGCACCTTGGTGAGTTGCTCCGGGCCGGTCCTCGAGAGCTCCTGGCCACGGCGCATGGTGGCCCAGGCCTCGCGCTACTCATCGTAGGCGCGGTGGGGCTCTCCCAGTTCTTCTGGGCACCCGCGCTCTTTGCCAGCGCTGCCCCCGGGGCGAAGAGCAATGACCCCGAGCTGGCGAAAATCGAGCAGAGGGGGCTTTTGATCGGTAGCGCTGATGCTGTGGTGCTCATTGAGGAGTTCACCGACTACGAGTGCCCCCATTGCAGCGCAGCACACAACACGTTGCTGCAACTGGTGAAGCGCTTCCCGCAAAAGGTGCGCCTACGGCATGTGGACTACCCCCTCGATCAAAGCTGCAACCGTAAAATCCCGCGCCCCTTCCACCGTGAGGCCTGTGTTGCGGCCTTCTTTGCGCGCTGCGCCGCCCAGCAGGGGCGCTTCTGGCCCTACGCCGCTCAGCTCTTCCACAACCAGCGAGCCCTCTCTCCAGCGGACCTCGAGGGCTACGCCACGGCTATCGGCCTCGATGCTCCGCGCCTGCGACGATGTGCCCAGAGCAAAGAGGTACGGCAAGCTGTGCTCAATGAAATCGAAGAGGGTATTCGCCGCAACGTGCGTGGCACGCCCACCTTCTTCATCAACGGCAAAGAGCAGGTGCTGGGCCCACGACCGCTGAAATGGTGGGTGGAGAAGGTCGAGAGCCTGGTCAAGAAGTGACCCGTGTTCGGCGTTCCGTGGTTATGAGGAGCCCCACGGCTGGGCCCAGTGGCCACGATTGAAGCGCCTGAGTTCGCCTTTGAAAGCAGCGCGCGCTGCCTCGCTCCCCTCGCGGTCCAGCAAGTAGATCACCTCGATGGTCCCTTCCGGAGCAAGACAAGCAACGTCCATAGGCGGCTTCTGACGACGACTACGCAGCCCAGTGGCGAAAGCCACCGCGGCGCCGAGCACCGCTCGCCGCTGCGCATGATCCAAGGCTCGGAGCACCTTGGGGGGCCTCTGGCGGAGATCCCAGGGCTGAACGTGGTCAAAGGAGAAAACCTGCGTCAGACGCTGCTCCAACGCCCCGCGCCCAGTTGGCAGAGAGTTCTCGGGGGAGGTCTTAAGCGCCGCGCCAAAAAATCCATTGTGTGCAGCAGCCAAGAGCGCTTGATGCCCATCAGCGTGGGGGCCACTGATTTCCAGCTCAAGAGCGAACCCTCCCAGGGCCATGATGAGGTCACGCCCCTCGGGCCTGGCACTGTCGCACCACACCAGCCGCCGTCGATCCACCAGGCCAATGCGCTGACCAAGCACAGGTGCCAAGGAGAGCGCCACTCTGCTCGCTGAGGGGCTCTTGGGAGCCAGACGCGCTGCCACCACGACTACTGGGCCTTGGTGGGTAGCCACTTCACGCCGCCAGCTGTGGAAGCTCTCCACCGCACGCAGCATCCGGCGAGGTTCCACGCCACGAGTGGCAAGCATGGCCGTCACGAGGGCAAGGAGCACCAGGGCATCCACCACCCAAAGGGCGTTTTGCTGGGTGGGCAAGGCAAAACGGGACAGCGCCCAGGCCGCCAACACCACGGGCGCGGAGGCGAGCAACAAGCGACCGTAACGTCGCGCGGCGAAGAGATCCACCTGCTCTACCGCCAAACGCGCGCGCAACGAAAAGAGCAGCACCGTGGCGAACAAACTCACCTGAAGGCGTGCTCCATAGGCGACTATGAGCAGCGAGATAGCGAGCCCCCAGAGCAAGAGCCCAATCAGCAGAGAGGCGCGCGAGAGGCGCATCTTGAGGGCCATGCGCAGGCGGATCAATGTGGGCTCGCCGAGGCGTTTGAGGTCGAAATAAAAGAGCTGAGCCCAACCCGCCCCAGCGTTGATCAGCGGCCCCACGGCGTGCAGCACCACCGCCAAGGGCAACGTACCCCGTGGGAGGTCCTTCTCGAAAAAAGCGACGATCAACACCAGAAAGGCCCCAAGACGCATCAGCGTATAAGCCGCCCCTCCCTCCAGCGCATCCCGCAAGCGCTGAGCACTGCGAAAGAGGCGCACCACGGCTCTCAGACGAACGCGGGGAGCTGGCAGGCGCGCCTCTCGGTAGGCCCGAACCACGAAGAAGAGGGCCACCGCGGCCGCCATGGGGGCCGCGACGATGAGCGCCGCCGCGAAGCTCCAGAGATGAATCCAACGATAGACGAGCAACACCAAGAGCAGCCCGACACCGTCGATGAGGGCAAAGGAGAAGAAGGGGCGATAAACCCTGCGCAAGGCGAAGACCGCCGAGTGTAGAGCGCGCACGGGGAGCTCGCAGGCGAGGCGCACCAAGCACGCGATCCAATAGAGGTGAAAGACGCTAAAGACACCCAAGCCATAGTGGATATCCCAAAGGATATACGCCCCACCTGTCAGCGAGGCCCCTATGGCCACCAGCAACGAGAGCGTGAACCAAGCGTCGATCTCGTCGCGCAAGCGTTCATGGTCGCCCTCGGCCAAGAGCAGAGGCACGCGGTGGCGCAGATCGTCGAGGGCGCCAAAAAAAAAGCTATTGATCAGCTGCAAGACATTGCGCGCTACCACGGCCACGAGGACTCCGCGCTGCATGAAGACGGCGAAGAAGAACCACAACTCAAGGAGGTTCACCGCCATCAGGACGACCAGCGTCAGGCCAACCCAGCGCAGCCGATACCAAAGATAAGCGGCCATGCGCCCACCAATGAGCGCATCCTCGAGGAGGACCCGCCGCGCCTCGCGCCGAGCGCGAACGTCGAGCCAGCGTTCCAGCGCGCTCATGGGCGCCCCCGACGATCACGAAGCTGCGTCAGGGAGGCAAGCCCCCACGACTGGCGCAAGCGGCGCCAAGATACGATGCGCAACGCGGAAGGACTAGCCACTCCTGTGGCACCCCGAGCGACGATGCGGGCGATGCGATAGTCAAGCTGTGCGAGCTTCGCGCGATCGGTGCAGCCAGCGAGCAGGGGGCCCGTCAGGGGCAGCGCCCAGGGGTTGCGGACGTCGAGGGCTGTGTTGACGACAGCGCAAAGGGCTGACCCCCGCGCCTCTAGCGTTTCATCGGCCAAGGCTCGCGCCGCCAGCGCCACGCGCCGCTCCAACGCTGCAAAGAAGGCCGCCACGCGAGCAGGCTTGGGGGCTACCCCACCCTGGAAGCTCAGGGAGTGGCCAACGAAGGTCAGGTGGGTTGTTCCGCCAAGCTCCGGCCAGCTCTCCGAGGGCCGCCCTGCGCCGCTGAAAAAGACCGTCGCGGCCTTTTCAACGTTGATCTGCAGGCCAAGGCCCCTGAGCTTGGCGTCGATGGTGGCGGAGGCGGCCCGAGCCACCTGCGCGTCAGGGTGGGCAAAAAGAAAATCGTCGCCATAGCGGGCATAGAAGGCGCCTTCGACGCCCGCCAGCGCGTCATCTAGCTCAATGAGGTGAAGGTTGGCCAGCGCCGGCGAGATGGGTGACCCATCGGGGATGCCGCGGCTGCGCTCCACCGGCCCCGTGGCGTCAACGAGTCGCGGCGGCCGCACCGCTTGCCGCAAGAGCGCCATAGTCACCTCGCAGGGGCACTCGCGGCCTGCGCTCTGTGCCACCAGCCCCTCGAGCTGTTGCCAGAGTGGCGCCCCATCGCGCACGACGATGGAGTCGCCATAGCGGGCAACGTCTCGCCGCAAGACAAAGAGACCGCGCTGCCGCGGATCAGACCGAGCGCGCCGATGCCGTCGCATATAGACCGCGAGCTCGGCCAGGGCGGCGTGGTGAGACCGCCCCGCTTGATAGGAAAAAACACGCGCGCCCTTACCAAGCAGCTTCTGAGCGGTGAAGAGCAGCTCCGCCAGCACCCCCGACACCAGGGCATCCTGCAGCTCGAACGCGTGGAGCGTGCGTAAACGATCGAGTTCCACCTCGCGCAAGACCACCGGGCCGAAGGCATAACGCCCAATCGTCACCTCTCGCGCCAAGCGGCGCGAGAAGGCGCGACGCTGACGATAGAGGGTCGCCAGGGGCACGCCAGACTGCTGCAACTCATAGAGGGTTGGCCGTGAGACGTGCTTCTTCTGCAAGCGCTCGATCTGGCGCAGGTAGCGCGCGGGCTGTGAGAGGAGGGAGAGCCAGTTCATGGTGTTGCACGCGTCAAGAAGTGGGGACCTGACGTGAACGCGAGTCCAACATGACTCATCAAGGCGCCACCAGGACCGCAGTCCCTAGGGACGCTCGAAAACTACCCTCATGGGCATGAGACGCCAGGACCCCATGCCATGGGTATCATCAGCGGTGACGGGAAGCAATGGCGCTGGAGATGCTAATCCGGCAGATAGATATGGTGCTGTGGCGTGGGAAAGCTACGTGATTTGCGGCTAAAGGGCAGGCGATCGATGTCGTCGATCAAGATCTTGTAGGCCTTGGGCATCGTCTGCGGAATGACGGTGGTGACACCGTTGGCTGTGGCGAGAAAGCAGATCCCCGCGCCCTCGGCATTGAGCACCACAGCATCGCAGTTATGGTCGCGCCGCTCGTAGTATTTGGCGCCGACAAGCCGGGGGTTGTCAGCGCCCGGCCAGATCGTGTCCATGCGGATGCCAGGCACACATTTGCCGTGCAATCGCGACTCGTAGCGGCGGGTGATCAAGATCAGCCTATTCGTCGAATCCACGATGAAGCGACGGCGAAGGGAGAGAATCTCCAGCTTCTTGGACGAGACGTTTGGCGGAGAAACATAGAACTGGATGAAGGGACCCGTAAGCTTCGTGGTGTAACTGCTGGTAGAAAACGATTTGGCAACGGTGAGGTAGCGCTTCGCCTCGAGGAAATAGCGGGCATCCGTGATCGTCTGCGGACAGGTGGGGACGTTGTTCAAGGTCTCATGGGCGGAGAAGGTCATGCTCACCACAGGGCTCACATCCTGTCCCCACAACGCCCGGACCTCCGCGGTGTAGGTCCCCGAGGTCAACGCCGAGTTGGGCGGCTGGACCTTGGGCGTATCCCCCTCGTCACCATCACAGGGTCCCCATAGGGCGCCCGCCAAATCCATGGGCCGCGCGATGCGACACTCGTAAGTCAACCCTGGCTGCGGTGCGGGGCTCTGGATCACGAGGGTGGGCTGGCCCGCCACGTCTAGCCAGCCTAGGGGCGAGACGAGGGGGGCGAGGGTGACAGCGAGGTTTGGGGGCGAGACAGTATCCACCGTCATGTCTGGTGAGACGAGGTCCACGGTGATGTCCACAGGAACGAGGTCCACAGGCTTGCCTTGGTCCACCAGCGGTAGCAGGTCAGAGATCTGCGGGAGGTCAGAGCTCTGTGGCATATCGAAGCCTGGTGAGGCGTCGAGGGTCGAATCGGCTGACTGCGCCTGATCAACCTGTTGATCGAGCGCTACACCCTCATCGGGCAAAGCAGGGAGCTCATCGCTACACGCGGCCATGAGCGCACACGCGACTCCGAACACCGCCCAAGGGCGCCAAGTACGAGTCATGAATTGACCTCTCTGCTGTTATCGACAGCTGATTATAGCACCCTCACCCATCCGGCAGCCACACCCGCATATGCCCGACCCTTTTGGCGAGATCCCACCCTGCTCTGCGTGCTAGGCTCCCCCTCATGTCTCGCTCTGCCCCTGACGGTGAACTTGCAGCGACTCTTCCCGCAGCTGATGTCTTCGCCCTGGGAGAGCCTCCCCTCGCCTTTGACCTCACAAGCATCGACGCCACACACCAGGCTGAGGCGCGCACGGTGGTCGATTTGCTGCGCGGGCCCTTGCCGCCCGACATCATCTTCGAGCCCCTGCGCATCCCCGATGGTGCACGGGTCACCCTCACAGGGACACCAGGCCGGGTGCTACGCAGGCTCGAACTGGAGCTGAGCGTGCAGCTCGTCAAGGGGCTGCACCGACTCTTGCTCTCAGAGGGTGGGGTCCCGCTCTCGGTGACCGTGGGTGACCACGCCAGCGCGGAGGTCGCGCTCTCCATCGGGCGTAATGCACGAGGTGTGGCCGAACTACGCACCATCGAGCTGCGCTTTGAGCCAGCGCTCCGGCTGTCCAATAGCATCGGAGTCGCCCGAGGCCTGTTGCCCATCTTGGAGCGCCGCTTTGGCTCCTTGGATCGGCTCTGGAAGCGTGTCCCCACACCCCTGCGCATCTTATTAGAGGGCGCCGCCGCCAACGCAGACGACGCCTTGGCCCTCGATCTCCGCACCATCACGCTCGCGGCGAAGACCACACATCGGGGCGAGCTGCGCTTAGAGCCCTCCCTCAGCGCCGATCTGAGCCTCTTTGATCGTATGGTGCTCCCGTTGGACCGTATCCCGCTACCAGGTGCGCTCCTGCCCCGGATCCCCCTCGAACTCGACGCGCTCTTGGCGTTCCTCGCCCCCTTGCAGAACACCACACTGCCTGAGGGGGTCCTCGGGCCGCTGCTCAACAACCTGGTGGCTATGGTGGGTACGGCCCAGGGGCAGTTCGACCTGGAGCTGTCACCGCCAGCCTTCTCCCTCGGCTACCACACAGGGGAGGGCACACGCCGCCAGCTCGACCTGAAGATCAACGAGCCTCTTGGGCTCAAAGGAACCTTCAGCGCCGCAGGCACGCCCCACGCACTTCAAGTAAGCGCGCCAGAGATGCAGGTCACGGGCCCACGAGACGCCGCCCTCATCGACGCCATGCTGCAGCTGGACTTCAGCTCCTCAGGCGAATCCCTGCTCAACCTGGGCCTCGAGCGCGCCACCCTCGAGGTCGATATTCGCCCTGAGAGCACCTTCTCGCCTCTCTCTGTGGGGCTTTGGCAGAAAAACCCGCTCTGCCAGGCGCACGCTGCCTTCGATCTGCTCTTTGAGCAGCTGCGCTTCAACGGCGCCTTCGCCTTCGAGATCACCACCGCGCGCTTTGCCCCCCGCGTCGTGCGGAAGGCGCATGTACATGCGATGCTCTCGGCTGATAGCTCTTCCCTCGACGTTGACCTAGGCGATCTACGGGTAGACACGCGCATTGGTGGGGAGCTTGACCTCTCTTTGGGCGACGACGAGGGCGCCCTGCGCTTCGCCATCGACTACGCAGGCGCCCTCTCCCATAACTTCTCGGGCGCCATCACACCCCTGGCGGAGCTCGAAATCTATGACGGGGCGCTCGCTGGTCAGGCACGAAGTCAAGCACGGCTCCACCTCGCCCCTCGCTTCTCGGCGCGCAGCGACAACGCCACACGTGTCGATCTGGACGGCAGCCACTTCAACGCCAAGATCGACGAGTTCGAGCTCGTCCTCGACCGCCGGCAGCTAACGCTCCCCGCGGGCACGGAGGTCTCAGCGTGTGTGATGGAGGGTGGCCTCTTGCCTCGGCGTCCTCAGCAGCAGCGCCTCCAGCTATCCTGGGACCTGCACGGAGAGAGCGCCATCTTGCGCTTCGAGGGGCAGAGCGCTGTGCTCCTCGCCGCCCCGCTGCGCCATGGAGAGCTCACGCTGCACCTCGATCCCAGGGGCAAGCTCTCCTTTTCAGGAGAGGCAGGTGGCCTCTATGACATCAGCTACTACAACGCGCTGCTCAACCCAGCCAACCACCCGAAGAAGTGGGTCGACATCCTCCGCTCCGACGAGGCGGTGCGCCATGTGCTTGATGGCCTCGCCCTCTTTTCGCCGCTCTGGTCCGACCGCCTGCTCGACCTGCGCATGGTAGTGCTCACAGCAAGAGAGATCTTTCGTCGTGAGGGCATCACTGAGCCGCGACACTTCATCCCGCGAGCGATGATGTCGCGCGTTTTTTCGCTGCTCCTCGTGGGCACCGACCGACTCATCGAAGAGCTGACGCCGATCATCGAGCAGGTCACTGAGGGCAAGGGGTTGCCCCTCGCCGCGATGAAACACCTGCTCCAGCGCGAATTCGACGACCTCGATCTCGACTTCGAGATCAACGTCTTGCTCAACTGGCTGCACTTGGTGTTGCGCGCAGGCGACACAGCGGACATCGCACACCCCATGGAGGAGCCGCCGCTGCCGCTCTCTCCCAGGCACCGGGCCGCGCTCGAGGAGCTCCCCTCGGCTGCGCAAATTTATGCTGCAGCCGAAGACCCCAAGCTCGTCGAGCTGATCCCACGCATCACCGAGCTGGCCCCATCCCTCTCCTCCGAGCAGCTCGAATACCTCGTGCAACAGGCTTCACCGGAGATCTGGGGCAAAAAGAACCTCCAGCGGCTGGCACGCGTTCAGGCGGTGAAGCGGCGCGTCTGGCAACTCACAAATGACTACGGCGGCGTGGAATATGTCGCCCAGCCCTACGCCATCGGAGCCTTCATCGGTGAGGCCGCAGGGCCGCTGCCGGGCGTCAACTGCCACGACGCACAAGCCGCGTGGCCTCCCCCCTGTTCCCTCGGCTGTGAAGAGGTCGCCGCGCTGCTCAAGGTGGGCCTGGCCATGCCTCGCCAAGACCCACGCACAGAGCTGAATAATCGCCTCCTGCTTGAGCTGATGCGCCAGCACGAGCCCAACTTCACGCGTCACGTCTTGATCGAGCTGGGCAAGCAGAGCCCGCGGGCCCTCTCCGGCATCCTCTTCGCCTTCCTTGAGCAAGACCAGGATCAAATGCGTGATCCCATCGATCTGGTGGCCCTGCTCGAAGAGAAGCTCGGGCTGGAGATCCCTCGACACGCTGACCACCTCGCGGGAGGCAGGCGGGCGCGCAAGAGCTATTACGAAGCCCTCAACCGCGTCGCCGAGCGGATTATCGCCGATGCCAACGACTACCTCGCGCGCAAGCAACACCTGCGTGAGGTGCGCCACCCCATCGCCGCCGAGCTCATGCTCCGACCCAGCCGTGTCTCGGCAGAGACGCGCTCCCGAGAAGCCATCGACCGCGCCGACGCCCTCGGCGCCGAGTGCAGCTTCGAAGGGCGCCTGCGGGGTCCACAAGCCCGCGCGAGGAAAGCCTTCCAGCGAGCCTTCGCGCGTTGTGGTGAGCTCCTGGCTACTGAACCTCGTGCGTTTCAACTACCCTGGCTGCGTGCTTTCTGGGCGCGAAACGAAGAGGCGCTGCGCGTGCTGTGCACCGTGCGCGCCTATCAGAGAGACCTCGACGACGTCCGCCCCTGGTTGCACTTCCAGAGCGGCACCCGCGCCTTCAGCGATGAGCAGCTGCTGCTAAGATCCGTCGTTGAAAACCTCTTCTATCGTCACGAGGACCACCAACGCCTCCTCGCCGATCCTCTCACGCGCCTGCTCATAGACGCTGAGGCTGGGCCTTACGATTTTTCCATTGTCAGCTGCATGGGCGTCATCACCGAGGGGGCTCAGGGGCGTGAACTCGAGGACACCTTCCAGCGCCTACAAAAGGAGCGGGGCGTTCACGTCGTGCGCGCAGCCACGGGTACGGGCCGCTCCCTCGAATACAACGCGGCTCGCATCATCGAAGCCATCGAGAGCTGCCGCACACCTTGGGGCTACATCGGCTACAGCCAAGGGTGTGCCAACGCGCTCCTTGCAGAGAACCTGCTCTACAGTGGATCGCCGCGCAAGCAACGCCTGCTCGAAAACCTCGTGGGGCGCAACCTGCTCTGCTCATCAGCCAACGGGTCGGCTCACGGCACGAGCGCCATGGTGAAGTTCACCCGCGCTATGGTGGAGGGCGAGCGAGTGCTCAAACACTACCAGGCCACCCACTCCTGGGAGGCGATCCGCATCGCTCTGCGCACCATGCGCGCCACCCTCGACGCCCCCACCTTCCTCGACACCGTCGGCGGCGGCGACTCGCTCTCCTTCGAGCGTGCACGCATGCTGCACCGCGATGGGCAATTCCGCTCTGACGTGCCGACCTCGCACAGCCGAGCGGTGGTGGACGAAGACCGGCTACCCGAAGGCCTGGAGTATATCTACTACTGCCTCAAAGAGATGGCTGGCGGCGACCCACAGGACACACAGGTCTTGGTCACCGACGCCATCGGTTCAGCCACGCGCGTCGCCAACAACTACACCCGGGCCATGGCGCGCTGTGATATGGGCTCGCCCGTGATCGCATCACACCACTGGGCACCCCTGCTGCACGAAGTCGAGTTCGTGACCACTGATCGTGACCGCCAGCTGGCGATCTACGACGGACCCAAGGACCAGCTCGTCTTGCCCTGGGTTGAAACACATGCACGCTTCGGCCGCATCCACCGTCCCCAGGACAGATGAAGGACATTCAAGTGAGCTTAGCGACAAAAAAGAAGATCTCCCTGCTCCGTGAACAGATGCAGACCGCTGGAGTGGACGCCTACTACATCCCCAGCGTCGACCCACATCAGAGCGAGTATGTTGCGGACTGTTGGCAGCGTCGCGCCTGGCTCAGCGGCTTCAATGGCTCAGCTGGCGATGTGCTCGTCACTGGGCGCATGGCCGGTCTGTGGACTGATGGGCGCTACTTCATCCAGGCCGCAGACCAACTTCAGGGCAGCAGCATCAAGCTCTTCAAGCAAGACCAGCCGCGCGTGCCAGATATCTTCCTCTGGATCGAGCGCAACCTGCAGCCAGGCCAGCTACTGGGCGCCGACCCACGCACCCTCTCTAAGGCAGTGGAGGCGAAGCTTTGCGCCGCTGCCGAGGCGGCAGGGGCCAAGGTGAAGCTGCTTGAGGTAAACCTCGTGGACGAGATCTGGGAGGACCGCCCCGCGCCACCCCAAGGGCCTGTGGCGATCCATCCAGCCCGCTTCGCGGGAGAGTCTGTGGCCCGCAAGCTCAAGCGCCTGCGCAAGGAGCTGCGCGAGGCGCGCGCTGATGCCTTGGTAATCACCACCCTCGACGCCGTGGCCTGGACCTTCAACATCCGCGGCAACGACATCCCTTACAACCCCATGGTGGTGGCCTATGGCCTCATCACGAAAGAGAGCGCGCAACTCTTCGTCGACCCGGCCAAGGTTGGTGCTGAGGTGCAAGAGGCCCTCGCACCCGTGGTAGAGATCCTGCCCTACACGCGCTTCGGCAAAGGCCTCGCGGCGCTCAACCACAAAGAGCAGAAGGTTTGGGTCGATCCGGGCAGCGTCAACGCCTGGGTGCTAAGCAAGCTCAAGCGGGCCCGCCTCAAGACCGCGGCCTCCCCGATCCTGCGCATGAAAGCGCACAAAAACGCCAAAGAGCTCGCCGGATCACGCGCCGCCCACGTGCGCGACGGTGTGGCCATGGTGCGCTTCCTTCACTGGCTCTCCGATGCGGTGCCCACAGGTGAGGTCAGCGAGCTCAGCGCCGCGCAACAGCTGCGCGAGCTGCGCGCCGAAGGGCAACGCTTCGCTGGAGAGAGCTTCGCGCCCATCTCCGGCTACGCCGGCCATGGCGCCATCGTGCACTACTCCGCAGACGAGGAGAGCGACGCTGCCCTCAACACCGAGGGCATCTACCTCATCGACTCTGGTGGCCAATATCTCGATGGCACCACCGACATCACGCGCACCGTGCTCCTGGGAAAGCGTGCCACTGCGGAGCAGAAAGACCACTTCACCCGCGTGCTCAAGGGACATATCGCCATCGCCCAGACTCGCTTCCCCGTGGGCACAGCCGGGCGACAAATCGACGCCTTCGCGCGCCGCGCCCTCTGGGACGCTGGCCTTGACTACGCCCATGGCACCGGCCACGGCGTTGGGGCTTATCTGAGCGTGCACGAAGGCCCCCAAGGCATCAGCCCGACGCGCTGCACCGGGGTGCCACTGGAAGCGGGGAATATCCTCTCCAATGAGCCTGGGTATTACCGAGAAGGGGCCTACGGGATCCGCATCGAAAACCTCGTGGAGGTTTTGCCCGATGAAACGACAAGCAAAAACGGTGCGCCCTTTCTAGGCTTCTCCGACTTGACCCTCTGCCCCATCGACACACGCTTGGTGGCCCTCAAGCTGCTCGACGCCAAAGAGCGCCGCTGGCTCAATGACTACCACAAGCGCGTGCGCAAAGAGCTGATGCCCCTGGTGAGCGGGCCTGTGAAGCGCTGGCTGCGTGAGGCGACAGCGGCTGTGTAGACGCCACGTCACACCTGCCCACCACATTGACATCCTCCAGGCCGAGCCTTAGAAAGAGCGACAATTGGAGGCTCCGATGCAACGCTCCTGCCTGCTTCTGCTACTCAGTCTTGGCTGCACACCCCGTCCGATACCTGGCCCTCCCACCGCTGCCCCTCCCACCGCTGACCATGACGCCTGGTCGATGCTCGCCGATGGGGAACTCGAACCCGCCCGAGCGCTCTTTTCCAGCCAATACAAAGCGGGGGACAAGGCTTCTCTCGGGGGCCTGATCCGTATCGCCCACATTTGTGGCAAGACGAACATACTGAAGGAGCTCCTCACACGCGTTGGCAGCGCAGCGCCACCGCGCACTCTGCTGGCAGCAGGGCTTGCGGTGACAGGGCTAGGCGTTGTCACCCCCACGCAACTCACCATCGCCAAGCGTGCCTGTGCGTTGCGCCAAGACGCAAAGTTCGAGGTACGCGCCAGCACTATCTGCTCGCGCCTGGCGCTGCGTGCCGCGGCCCAAAAACAGCGACATTGCACCGAAGGCTGCGACGAGACCACGGTGGTGCCCATGTCCCTGGTGGGCCCCTCTCCGGTGGTGATGGCGTCCGTGAACGGCAAACCACCCATGCCTTTCCTCGTTGACTCGGGTGCCTCCACCTCCGTGCTCACCAAACGCTACGCCGCATCTATCGGCGTTGCTCCCATCCCCAGTGCACACTACCGCGTCAACTCTCCAGGAGGATTGATCAGCGCCGATCGTGCCCTCGCCTCTTTGAAAGTTGGTAGCGTACACCTCGCCAACGTACCCTTCGCCATCATCGATCTTCCCTTCGGTAACATCGCGGGGTTAATCTCGCCCCACGATGCCTACGGTGCCTTTCGCACCCGCTTTGACTTCCGCGCCTTCACATTCACCATCGCCCCTAGCAAAAAAAGGGATGAGCCGAAGCTCGCCTCTCTGCCCTTGCGCATCGCGGAGGGCAATCCTCATATCTGGGTTGCCTTTGGCAAGCGCCCTTCGCGGCCCTTAACCCTCGACACCGGGGCCGTCAACACCACCTTGACCCTCGCGTTGGCAAAGCTCGGCGATAAGATTCCCCTTCGTGGTGAGAGCCGTCTGGCGGCTGCGGGCGGCAAGAGCGCCAAGTCCTGGCAGACGACGGCCACCCTCGAGGCGAGAGCAGGTGAACTCCAATGGAAGACCGTCCGTCCAGTGCTCTTTTCTCCTGTGCATGCGGAAGACTACGACGCCTTCCGCAAGTTCGGCCTGCTTGGCATGGACTTTTTGATGGGACGCATCTTGGAGTTCGATGGTCCCGCAGGCGTTATTCGTATCTCCAGAGAGAGCCAGCTCACCAAGTGGAACGTTGGCACCAAGATGGTATCGGAGATCCTCGGCAAGCCTACCAAGACACGTCCCGTAACCGTGGTGGAGAAAGTGATCGCGCGAGAGGGGGGGAACGTCGAGCTCGAAGTCCAGTTGGTTGGGGTCAAGAAGCCTTCAACCTTTCGCATCCGCATACGCGACAATTGGCATGCACGCGGTACGTGGCTCGTGGCCCGCCCTGTTGACTATCTCGCGCGCCGTCAGGGGGATGGCAGCTGGAAGGAGGCTCCCAAGGCCGAGGTCATGGCTGAGTGGATGAAGGTCTTCGTGCCCTTCAAGACCGAGGGAAAGAATCTGAAAGTGAATATGGTCACCGTGAGGCGCGGCAACGAAACGATGGCGTGCACGATGATGGCCATGGACGCTGAGAGCAAAGCCGGCCCCGCTCGATTTCGCTCTTGGGAGTGTCCCAGTGAGCCCTGGCGCGTCGTGAAGCTTGAGCTCGTCAAGAAGAGCGACGGGAAGATGCTCTGGGGCTTCCGCCAGCGCGGTGTGCGGTAGATCCTCTGCTATCGTCGGCGCCTCAAACGGCCGCAGATGGGGTCCATGGATGGTGCCCAGGCCAGGTCAACTAGCCCCAGCGCGACACGTTCCCAGACTCTTGGCGCAAAAATCTTCCATAGTGTCGCGACTTTCAACCCTGGCGCGAATCTTGAAGTGCTCTCCGCCCATGATGACAACAAAGAGCGCGTGCAGACACATCATGAAGCAGATGGTGTGGGCGACGGCCCTGTGTATCCTCAGCATTGGCTGTGAAGCCGACATGGGCTATGGGCATTTGGAGGATGACGGCGGATTGACATCTGAGGGCCTCGTGACGCAGAACCGCTACGAAATCTGCGACAATGGGCTGGACGATGACGGTGATGGGAAGGTCGATGAGGGATGTGCGTGCACCCAAGGAGACGAACAAGCCTGCTATCCAGCCCCAGCGCTCACCAAGGATGTGGGCGCTTGTCATGCGGGCATACAGCAATGTGCGCCCACAGAGGAGTTTGCGTCATGGGGAGAGTGCATCGGCGCGGTGACTCCACACGCCGAGATCTGCGGGGATGAACTTGACAATGATTGCAATGGCCAGGTTGACGATGGCTGTGATGAAAATGGCAGCCAGAGCGATGGAGGTGTTGGTAACGAGAGCGATGGAAGTGTCAGCGCCCTGGATGACAGTGGCAGCAGCCAGAACCCAGAAACTTGCGGGCCGGCCAACTGCGCCGGCTGTTGCGACAACCAGGGAAGATGCCAACCTTCCAACACCACAACATGTGGCCTGGGTGGCGCGAACTGCGAGGCATGTGTGGCGCCAGAATTCTGCCAAGCTGGACAGTGTGCGCCGCCTCCCTGCGGACCCGCCACCTGCCCTGATGGGTGCTGCGATGCCCAAGGGACGTGTCAGGCATCGAAGGCAGACACCTGCGGCTTGGCTGGCGCGAAGTGCCAGAGCTGCGTGTTGCCACAACAATGCGAAGCTGGACAGTGTAAGCTAGCAGCTCCTGTCACCTACAAGGTGATCGCCGTCAACGGCCGCATCGATGATGAGCACTGCCGCAAACAGATCCTCGATTACGACCACTGCGACATCTACCTCAAGGTCTGGATGGGCAGTCAATACGGTAAGACTGGCACCGATGGCGACAGCAGCTCACCTGATTGGAACGATCTCTTGTTCACGACCACGGACGCTGAACTCCTCGCCAACCCCATGCGCATTGAGTTCTGGGATGACGACTCATTGGTGTGGGGCTCTGACGATAAGGTCAGCTCCTGTTCGTTGACGATCACTGCAAAACATCTGGCTGGTGGTCAGATCACCGCACCCTGTGACCACGCAGAGGCAGTGACCATCGTGTTCCAGAGGTAGTGCTCTCCCCTTCGAAGGCTACCCCTCGAAAAACGTGCCCCTCAGCAACGCCGCGTCGAGAGCCGCACAGGTCTCCACCACCACGTCAGGCTTCTCCACCAACACGAAGTGTCCCGCGCGCGTCACAGAGAAGAGCCGCCCCCGCTGCACGCCGGCGGCGAGCTGGCGCTGAAGGCGCGGTGGCACGAGAAGATCGTCGTCCGCCGAAACCACCGCTGTCAGCTGCTCGATGTGCTCGAGTTCAGCCCGGCCATCGAAGACCTTGCACGCCTTGAAGTCGGCCACCAGCTGTGTGGTGTCGCTGCGCAATTGGGCAGCGGCCCAACGCGCTACCTGCAAGGGATCGCTGAGGGGTGAATAGCAGCTCACGGCGAAGGTCTTCACGAGATCCTCGGCATCCCGCTGGAGCCCCTGGACCAGCGCCTCGCTCACCGGGAAGCGTGCGGCGCTGGCCACCAGCACCAAGCCGCTCAGACGGTCTGAAAAGCGGCGTGCGAAGAGCTGCGCCACCGCGCCTCCCATGGAATGCCCAACGATGATGAAGCGCCCGAGCCCCAGGGCCTCGGCGAGCTTCGCCACCAGCTCGGTGGTGGCCGGAAGGAGGTCTTCGGTGGCCGGAAGTGGCGAAAACGCCGCGCTCTTGCCATGCCCTGGCAAGTCCACAGCCACCACCAGCCGCTCACGGGCGAGGGGCCCCATGGAGCCGAACCAATGGGTCGAATCTCCCCCAGCTCCATGAATCAAGAGCAATGGGGGCTTGCTACCACGCTGACCTCGGCGCCGGTAGTGTACGAGCTGGTCGGTGGCGCTCTTCCAAAAAGGCATGGAGCGACCTTAGCGACCCCCAAGGAACGAGACAAGAGGCGAGGGGTGCGTGTTAGGATGCGCAACTATGATGCGTATCTCGCTGCTCACGCTCTCGCTGCTCCTGCTCTCATCAAACCTTCAGGCGCGTTGGGGCCTGCCCTCGTTCAAGGAGCGACGCAAACTGCATCCCCTGCAGCTGCGACCTTATCAGGTCAAACGCTACGCCGATCATGGCAAGGTCGATGTGATCAGCGCCCAGGGCAAGCGGGCGCGGGGCCTCTACATCACCCCCTTTTGGCTCAAACGCGTGGGCGTGGAGCAAACGATTCGCCTGCTGCGCCGTGCGCACCTCGACGCGGTGGTGCTCGACATCAAGGATGACTATGGTCACGTGCTCTGGCGCTCCAAGACAGCCCTCTCGGCGAAGGTGCAATGGCCGATCATCAGCGACCCGAAGCGCATGCTACGCCGCTTCCACGAAGCTGGCATCTACGTCATCGCTCGCCTCGTCGCCTTCAAAGACAGCAAGCTGCCCTTCGCCCGCCCCGACCTCTCCATGCGCTTGACCTACAAACCCCAACGCCTCTTCTGGGCCAAAGAGGGTTGGCTCGACCACTACTCACCTGAGGTGCGCGACTACCTCATCGATCTGGCCCTGGAGTGGCAGGCCTTCGGCGCTGACGAAATCCAACTCGACTACATCCGCTTCCCCAAGGGGCGCACAGGAAAGTACGGGCTCTGGCTGCACCAGAAGAACGACAAGCGCACACGCGCCAAGTTGATCGCCGACTTCCTCGACCGCCTTGATCGTGCCCTGAAGCTACCCCTCTCCGTGGACGTCTTCGGCCTCACCACCCTGGTAGATGGTGACCCCCGTGGCCTGGGGCAAACCCTTGAGCAGATGGCCAAGCACGTCGAGGCCATCTCGCCGATGATGTACGCCAACGGTATGACGGGCTACTTCAAGGGCAACCGCCTCACGGAGAATATCTACGCCATCCTCCAATGCGGGCTCTGGCGGGCACGACAGAAGACGCCGCAGATCGTCCTGCGCCCCTACCTGCAATCGTATCCTGACAACGTGCCCTTCTTCGGTCCCAAGTTCATCATCAAGCAGGTCGAGGCGGTAGAGCGCGGCGGCAGCGACGGCTTCCTCTTCTGGAACTCCTCCATGAAGAACAGAGTCTTGGTGCAGGGGCTGCAAACCATGGGCAAAAAGCGCCTCACAGCTTTTGGCAGCGACCCCAAGCAACATCGCCGTCAGCGCCCTCCCAAATGGTGCAAAGCCCCAGGCACGGGCAACGTCTTCGATCCTGTGCCCAAGAAGAAGAAGAAGCGGCGCAGCGTGAGGCAACATGATCGCACCCTACCGTGAGACCCCCTGCAGGCATTGCGGTGAGCTAGGCCAGGCGAGTACGCCCTGCCCCGACTGTGAATGCATGGTCTGCAGCGTTTGTCTCGGCCCAGAGCAATGCCCCACCCCCGTTCCTCGCGTGCATCAATTGGGCGTAGGACAGCGGGTCCTGGCGTTGGAAAGAACGGGCAGCACCGCACTCTACGCCACGACGCGTGGTGTCCTGCAAACCTACAACCTGGCGCGCGAAGAGCGTGTACTCTTTCCCAATGCGTCAAGCACAGCCCATGAAGGCCTCGCCACCGGCGACCGCTTACCACGGGCAGCCTTGCTCGAAAGAGGCGCCCTCTTGGCCAGTGTACAGACCCGGCGCGACTACATGGATATGTGCCTTCAGCGACGAGGCGAGGTCATGAGAGCGCTCCCCCTGGGGGCCGCGCCGAGCCCCTCCTATGCTGATACGCCACGACTCTTCGTATCCCAAGACGAAAGCATGCTCTTCACGGCGTTTCACGACAGGAGGGGGCGACGCCGCGTTGACTGTTTTGTCCTTGGCGATGAGCCCCACCTCCGCTCGACCCTCTCCCTGCACGAACAGCTACGCCACGCGGTACTGCTGGAAGACGATCTCGCCGCCCTGGCCACAGCTGATGACATCACACTTTATGAGTTGAACGAGGGCCGCCCCGTGTCCAGGATCGGGAGCGACCTCTATTGGCTCTGCACCTTCGAAAAGCAGATCCTCATGATCACCCGGCAAGAGGTGAACCGGGCGACCCTCGGCCGCAATCACACCCTCATCCCAGATAGGCAGTGGAAGGTCTCCCTCGATGAGCCCACCATGACACACGCTCCCAGCGACGCCTCGCTCGCTCTGGATGGCTCAGTTTTGGCTTTGCTCGGGAAGACCCGCAGCGAAGTGCTGCTCCTAGATATGCTGCAGCAGCGTGTCATGGGCCTGCTTCAATTCACCGTCCATGTTGATCTGATGCGCTTTGTGGAGGGGTCCCGCCTCTTCGTGGCGCTGGCCAATGGCCAGATCATCGAACATTGGCAGCGCAGCCTCTTGACTACTCGCTAGATCGCTCTCAAGCAGGAGTGAGCTTGTGATAGCGAGGATCCGGCGGAGCTACCTTTTGGCGTAGTGAGCAGGCACCGCAGCGAGCAACGCAGCTAGCGCGCAAGATCAGTCTCAGATGGGAGCGGTCTAGCGGCCACGCGGGCGTCGAACTGCTTGAGGGCCACGACGCTGCGCTTCTCCTTGAAGCGCGCCAGCGGCAACGCCACGGTGGCCCACCCGACCTTCAAGCTCTCGAGCAGCTGTGCAGTCTTGCTCGCGTCTTTGCCCAGCTTCTTGCCAGCCCCTGCCTTGCGCTGGTTGAGTTCTTTCACACGCACTGTGTCACTCATGTGATAGGCCGACATCGCCTGATGCAGCTCCTGCGTGAGTTCCTGTGGAAGCTTGAAAGGGAGCTCGCCATCGTCGAGCATGCGCCCCAACCATGCCGCGCGAGCGAAGGCCTTGCCACGACGTTTCGCCCGGGTCAGCTTCTTGGCGGCCCAAAGTCCGGTGTATGAGATAGCGCCGAGGGTAAGAGCGTCACCAATGTAGCCAGCACTCATCTCCAAGGTGAAGGCAACGCTCGAAAGCACACCTAGCGTACCCCCGATGATCGCGCCTGGCGCGCTGAGGGGCACCCCTCGCTTGAGGTTCTCCAACCAATAGCGGCGACGCGCCTTGCCCTCATAGAGGCCCTTGGCGCCTAAGGTGGCGGTAACCTCGCTGAAAAGCTTGTCTTGAATCCCCTGTTGCTTGTAGTTCTGAAAGACCGTTTTGAAGGGCCCGATCACCCGCTGAACACGTCCCAGAGTGCTGTGATCCATGTTGATCACCTTATTGGTGACCGTGCCCACCCTGTTGCTCGCGCGGCCTACCCTCTCACTCGTGGTGCTCACCCTGTGGCTCACCAGCCCCAAGCGGCGACCCAGGCGGCTCAAGGTTGCGCTAAAACCACTCGTCTTTTCGCTGAAGCTCTTCGCTTTGTCGCTGAAGGTTTCCGCCCTCTCACTTAGGCTGTCCGCCCTCTTGCTCAGGCCGTCCACCCTCTTGCCCACGATCTTGACACGAGAATTCAGGCTCCCTGGCTTGTCTTTCAAAGCCTTGTTGCTCAGGGTGCTCACCCTCTGAAGCATGCCCCAGACACTTTGAAGCGAGACCCCCTTCAGGGAGGCACGCTTCAGCGAACCGTTCTTAATATTCTTTTCGATAGCGTCGAGGCGCTTACCAAGGCGAGCGAAGCGCCCCTCTGCCTGGGCAGAGAGCATCGGAAAAACAAAGATCCCCATGACCATTAAGGTGGAGATTACTCTGAGCATCAGGCCTCCTCGTCCTCCACTGTGCAATTGCTATTCCAGAAAAAGCCTTGGATTTTCCGCATGTAACTTGGTGAATGGTGGAAGATCAGAGATCGCAGTGGCCAGGCTGGTAGTCAGTGGCCACTCCCAACTCTTCGAAATCCGGAGCATAGAAGCTGGCGTGAACCATGCATGGAATTTGAAAGATATGGTTTCTCTTGCGCGCAACGTTGCTCTCCTCGTTGGCCTTGGGCTCTACGTGCTCACGCCAGAAGCCTTGGCTGCACCTGCCACCTGGCAAGTCATCGAGACTCCAAATTTTCGCGTGCTTCACCTCGACAGCCGCATGGGCCGCGAGGTTGCCCGTGCCGCCGAACGCTGGCGTCAGAAGCTGGACCAGGTTTGGACCGGTGGCCTGCCAACGGTGCGCTGGAAGATCCGCTGTGACCTCTACCTCTTCCGCGACAACGCTGAGCTCGTGCGCATGACTGGTGGTTCACGCAAGGCCGGCTCAGCCTTGGCGCTCCAATCAAGGCTCATGGGCGGCAAAGTGTACCGGCGACGCATCAACCTCGCCGCAAACGACCGAGAGCTACTCACCTCCACCCTGCCCCACGAAGTCTCACATGTGGTGCTCAAGGACCTGGTACGTAACGTGCCACGTTGGGCCGACGAGGGCATCGCCATGACGGCGGAGTCGCGCCGTAGCAAACGCCGTCGCGTCCTCGCGCTGCGACGCGCTGTGCACCACGGCCCCTTCTAC
>JAFCZD010000702.1 GCA_019314525.1 Deltaproteobacteria bacterium | reverse complement strand
CACCCACTGCGCCTATGGGCTCTGCCAATACGATTGTCGCGAGCGTTCCGATTGCGACGATGGCTGGTGCGACGCCCTCGGCCAATGCCGAGACAAAAACGACCGAGCCGCCACCCCCCCTGTGCAGACGGCCAACGAGGGGCGGCTCACAGTCTCCAACCCGCAGCTGACTATCTACTCCTGGTCACCTCAGGGTGAGATCGAGGTCTCAGCCGAGCGTGGCGCCCTCGACAAGGTGCGCGTGGTCGCCCCTGAGGGTGCCCAGGTAAACTGCGGCGAAGGCTTCACCCAGAGCTGCGAGTTACCCGCCCTAGCCTCTGGTGCCAGAGCCAAAGTGGCTGTGAAGGTCAACACCGATGCTCTCGCTAGTGATGCATCGAGTTGGGCCATCAACCTACACGCCCGCCGGCAACTACAGGTGGTGGGGGTCTCGCTGAAAGAGGCCGAGGGAGGCATCACGGCGCCAACAGGCCGCTACGAGGGTCATATCTGGCTCTCCAAGACCCGCGCAGATCTCCTCGGTGACACACCCCTGAAGATCCACGCCGTCGATACCCGCGCCGCGCTCTTTGCGGTGCCCGTGCAACTGAAGATCTACGCCGACAATACACTGGTGATCACCGATAAACGTCAGATGTTGCCGCGATCAAGCGACGACGTGGGCATGGTCTTCAAGCTGCGCCCCGATGACACCTTCGACGCCATGGTCGATAGTATCAATCGCTCACGACAGCTCTATTTCGGCGGCGCCATCAACGAAGACGACACCACAGCCCCCGAAATCTCGGTGCTAGCCTCGGGCAAGATCACGGCGACGAAAGCAAGCCTCTCGGGCACGCTCGAATTGGTGCTCGGCGGCATGGGAGACACCTTCTTCGCCACGATCAACATCGACGAGCGACCACGTGTGGCCTGGCAATTCCACGTGAAGCGCCAGGGCAACATCATCGAGGGCGACAGCGCGCCCGCCCTCGGCAGCGCCCCCACCCCCATCTTCGCCTCCACCGCCGACCGCGACGCTCACCAGCTCCCCTGGGAAGCCCAAGTCCGCGCCTGTGGCGTCTTCGGCGGCGCTGACCGGCTGAGCCAGCTCGGCCACTACCTCTGCTACAACCACCCAGGCGACCTCACATCGGTAGACCTGGCACCAGCCGCCGGCGCCACCCCGCGCCCCACCCTCTTCCCGCTCTTCACCGCTGCCGAGCGCAGCGTAACCCAAACGCCCAAGGCTCTCTTGGAGGGCTGCATCAAAGACCTGCAGCGCGTGCATGGGCCCATCAGCGGCGACCCCGCCAGCTGCGACGCCACCAGCCTCGATCAACTTTCAGGCTGTGGGCCCCCTCGCCCTGGCCGCCATCGGCTTCGGGCTCGACTCTGTCTCACTGCAGGGCCTACCAGACCTGCTGCACTGGCCCGTGGACTCCGAAGATGCCACCAAGCTCACCCACCGCATGATCCAGCAATGGTTGCAGGTGCACACCTTCGTGGCACGCGAAGCCACGCAGCAAAGCAGCGCCTTTTCGGGCAAGGACATGAGCGACCTGACGCTCGCCCTCGACCTCTCGTTGAAGGGCTGGGATGCCTTCTTCCACCCCAAGCTCGTCTCGCGCTTGATGCACTTCCCCGCCAGCGTGCTCGCCGCACCTGATTACCGCGGAGTGAGCGAGCCTGCCGACAAAGCCACAGTGGACCGCACCCAAGCCGTGGGCATGCCCGTGGTGATCATGGAGACGGTGATGGCGCAGCTCACCGCCAGCCGCCAGCTGGTGGAGCGCGCACGTTTCGAGGGCAAGGCGCTGCCCGCTGCCATCGAAAAGAGCCTGCTCACGACGACCATCGCCACCTCGGTAGCGCAGGCCATCTACGCCAAGGTTTCGTCCGAGAGCAAGCCCTCCTGGGCTCCACTCTGGACCAGCGCCCAGGCTGGGGCGACCCAGGCTCTACGCATGCTTCTCCGCGAGATCGACGCCTATGAATTGGGCGAAAACCCGCTGGGAATCACCGACAACGACCTCCCCCTCTATCGCGGGCTCGTCGATCATAGCGTCGCCGGCCAGCGATTCTCCGCTGTCTCACGCTATCTCATCGAGACCTTCGCCCAACCCTCGGTGGACACAGCCGTGGCCTCGGAGGCTGCCTCCAAAGCGGCCTGGGTCGCGCTGCTCAACCAGCAACTGCAGAAGGTGGTCAAAGACGACCAGCCCGACCGTATCGCAGAGATCAAACGCCAATATGGTGAGAAAATCCTCAACCTCTGCGGTGACAACCCAGAGATTGGCGACGCAGCGCAAGTCTACGATAAGTGGGGGGAACTCTCGCCAGCCACCTGCTTCATCAATACCGCCGACCCCAGTTGCACCTTTGACGAAGAGCAGCTCCTCGATCGGCTCAGCATGGATGACATTCAGCACCATATCTGCGTCATGGGGCAGCTCCAACTCAAGCTGGGAGACAAGGCACGGCTCGCCTCTGAGGACGTCAACGCCATCATGCAGAAGGCGTCGGGGAAATTCCTGCCACGCCAAGACAAGGACAACAGCTTCCCCTATGAGCACTTCGTGCCTGAGTCCTTCGTGGAGTGGGGCACTGATCTCTACACCTTCATCAGCACCGGTGAACATCCCCTCTCCACCATGTACGAGCTGGAAGACTACCCTGACGCCCGCCCTGAGGACGCCCAGGCTTTCTTCGATGCACGGTCCCTCTGTGACAAGCTCTTCCCCAAGGGCAAAGCTCTCCAGGATAAGTTCACCCCCAAAGAGGTCGACAAGCCGCACTGCTATCGAGGCGCCATCGGCGAGCTGGCTTTACAGGCCCGCGCTGCAGGCAAAGACGTCGAAATCGCCAATAGCGCGCTCCAGGACTACACAGACGCCTACGAAAAAGCGATCAACCGCTGCGTGATGGCAGAAGAAGCCTTGAAGATGGACGCCCACGCACAGAAGCAGTTCGCGGGGATCGTCAGCAAGATCAAGAAGCAAACCAGCGTCGTGCGGGACATCGCTGCCATCGGTGGCAGCATCCTCAGCACCGCCACGAGCATCCTCACGGCGGGCATGATCGAGGGTGGCGCGTCCACCTCCGCCAAGCTGCAATCGGGCGTTTCCGGCGGCCTGGTGGGCGGCACCTGGGACTTGGTCACAGGCACAGGGATCACCGTCTTCGAGGAAGAGATTCTGGGCCTCGGCGACGCGAAGGACGCCCACTCAGCCTTCGTCTCGGAGTTTCACGCGGAGATCAAAAAGACCCTTTGTTTTGCCGACGCCGAAATGCACCTCGTAGGCGCCGACACGCAACTCAAACGTGTAGAGCGCAGCAAGATCGACCTCACCCAGGCCATCGTGAAGATGCAGAACGGCAGGCGCAAAGTGGCAAGGCTGATGGTGGAGGCCGTTCGACGCGTCAAGCATGCCGAGGGCCGCGAGCGCGCCTCACTCTTCAACAACATCTGGAACGATCTCTGGGAAGGCAAAAAAGAAGACCACCGTGGCGCCGTGGTGGCCCATGGCAAGAATATGCGCCTCGCCCAACGCATGCTCTACCTCGCCGTGCGCGCGGTAGAGTACGAGTGGCAGGTGACGAGCACCTTCCGCAGTCAAGTGCTCGCGGCCACCACGCCCGCACAGCTCAAGACCACCCTCGAGGCGATCAAGACCGAGATCGCCACGGGCAATATCGGCGGCCAGAGCCCCGAAGACCGTCACGCCGAGCTCAGCCTCAAAGACCAACTGCTGCAACTCGCCGACCGTGCTGATTGGCCCGAGGGCTACCATACGATGACCTCCACTGAGCGCTTCCGCATGATGCTCACCTCCCGCCGCTATGCTCATTTCAGCGCCACAGGCGAGTATCTCGGCCAGCTCATCCCCTTTGCCATCGCGCCCCTGGGCATCCTTGGTCTTGGGGAAGCAGGCACGATCCCGCTGCTCACCGGCGCCGAGTGCGCCGAGAAGCTCTGGTCGGTAAATATGACGCTACATGGTGAAAAGCTTGTGGACAGCGACCAGGGCTACGCGTCTGTACAACTGCTACAGAAGAACACCTTCTACAGCCAGTGGTGCAGCACGCCCTCGGGCGATCAACAAGAGCTGCAGGTCTCATCGGTGCGCCCCTCACGTAACCTCTTCAAAGACCCCGTGCTCGGCGGCAGCTATGGCTCGAGCAATACCGACGACAGCGAGTATGTGCGCGCCCTGGTGGACGCCTACTTCAACGTGCCACGCGCTGAGCTAGAAAAGGACTACACCCTCGGTTCGTCGAACGAGCTGGCCAGCCGCGGCATCTACGGTGAGTACGCGATCTTCTTTCCAAAGGAGCAGCTCGCCGTGGACGGCACCAAGGGCCTGCACCTTGAAAAGGTCGACGACATCCTGATCCGCCTCGACTACGTCTCCGCCGCCAAGGCCTGGTAG
>JAFCZD010000701.1 GCA_019314525.1 Deltaproteobacteria bacterium | reverse complement strand
TAAGCGGCAGTATCCCCGTGGAGTTGGGGAAGCTGAGCAAACTCACAAGCCTCCGGCTCCATAATAACCAGCTCAGCGGCGCAGAAGCGGGAGCACTGACAGGCTTGGTTTCACTGGAGGTCCTCTCGCTCGAAGACAATGGGATGTCGCAAGCAGCGGTGAGCGCCATCATCGCGGAGATCTATGGGGCTCGTGATGGCTATAACAACTCTGCTGACAAGACGCTGAGCATTGGAGGCAGCAATGCTCAGCCAGATGCCACCGCCATGGTCCAGATGGGTGACCTGGAGACAAACTATCGCTGGGTTATCACGTGCACAGGATGCTGAGGACGAGCTCTAAAGGGACCCCACCAGCATCGGCGTGTTGATCTCGAAGCTCTTGAGGGTGGTCTTGCAGCCGTCAGGGGCGGGCTCTACCTCTACGGTGTCGCCAACGAAGTTCACGTGCTGCATCACGACGTTGGTGCCCCGTAGGATGAAATTATCGACGACACTGACGATCTCGAGCTCCCCTGAGACGGGGAACCAGAGGTGAATCTCATCGGTTCCTGGCACTCTGGCGTTGATGTAGAAGCAGAGTTCACAGTTGCCGTCGAGCCACTGGCCCTCCATGGTTTGTTTGCCTAGGGGTACAGAGTCGAGGGTATTGCTGCCAAAAAAGAATCCAATATCGTTGCCCAACTTAGCGTCGACCTGGATCTGCAGCGGGTCTGCGGCGGTCCCACTGCCCGACGCCAACTGTTCGGCGAAGGTGGGGTCTTCGTAGGTCGCTTCCATGGTGCAGGTGGCCGTGCTGGTGTCGGTGGCCGGAGCGTCCACGTTGTTCGCATCTACAGGCAACGTGTCGGCCATCGCGTCAGAGAATGCGTCAGGCAGGGTGACGGCGGCGTCGGGTGAACCGCCATCGTCATCGCCACACGCGCCGCCAGTGGCCACCAGCAGCGAAAAGAGAGCCAAGGACATTAAGGATTTCATCAGACCTCCAGGGTATGGAGACTGCTTAGCACAGAATCGTCTCTTGCACGCATGAGCAAGAAGTCACCCTGTGATGCTATCGTGGGGCCATTGGGTACAAGACGAGAGAGCGAGGCGGAAATGAACCAAGGTCAGAGAAGAAGCGAGAGCCACGTCGTCGATGGGTTGATGGTCGTTGGCTTGCTCATCGCCTGCGGGATCAGCGGCTGCAGCAGCTCTTCAGCGGGTGCTTTCGAGGCGGGCGTCGAAGCGGGCACCCTCGACACGGCAGACCCAATAGATGCGTTGAGCTTAGAGAGCAGCGTCTGGCCCGATGGCGCGCTGCCAACACAGGACGGCTCGCAGGATGGTGGGCAACCAGCGGACATGGGGCAGCTCGATACAGCGGTGCCTGATGCAGCTTTGGCAGATCACGCAGCGCCAGACCTGGGAGCACCTGATAGCGCTCCCGTTCCTTCAGGCGCGCTCTTCGTCGATCCCGATAGTGGTGATGACGGAAACCCAGGTACGGAGGCGTTGCCATGGCAGTCCCTCGTACATGCGTTTGCCGAGCTCGTCGCGGGGGACACCTTGGTGTTGCGAGGTGGCACCTACAACGAAAAAGAACTGGAACTCGATGTGGTGGGCACAGCGGACGACCTTGTGACCATTCGCGGCTATCCGGGTGAGGAGCCTCGCATCGACGCCAGCCTGCCCGAGTTTCGAACCCTCGGAAATAGCGAGTGGGAGCTGGTGGACGCGTCCATTCAGCTCTATCGGTCGCGGGGGACCAGCTACGGCAGTGATGTATTCGTTGGGAAGTTTTTGCACCAGGGAGACGCCTTCAACCTCGTGGTCTACTCGGACATTGAGGGCGACGGCATGGCTAACCTTTCCTCCACCGAGGAGAACGTCACCAGGAGCGACCGATACGCCGGCCCTGGGCTCTACAACGACGGCGGGCAACTCTACATCCGCCTCCAGCCCCACAGCGCTGAGGCATTGCATGGGCAGAGCTACAACATCCCAGCCAACGCTGACCCGCGCCAAAATGCGATCTTCATCAGCGATGAATCCGATGTGCTCAACATCTCAGGAGCCTATATCACCATCTCGGGTGTCGACATCGCCTTTGGCCGCAACGGGATCCGCATTTATTCGGGCGCCCATGATATCGGGCTTTCGAATTTGACGGTGAACGTGCCAACCCTGGGCGTTCAGATGGACAGCGGCGTGCACCACGTGACCATCGACAATGTGACCTTCGACTCGTCTTTCCCACCCTGGCTTGCTTGGACCGACATGAAGGGCGGCGACGATCAGAGCCTGCCTGCGCGGCATTGGAGCAACAAATCGGCGGGCGTCAGCGGTGACGAACTTCATGAGATCGAGATCAAGAACAGTCGCTTCCTCAACGCCTTCGACGGTGGCGTGATGGACGGCCACGACCTCCACATTCACCACAACGACTATGTGGTCCTCGACGATATGATTCAGTTGGGAAGCAACTCCTACAACGTGGAGATTCACCACAATACCATCCTCGGCGCTGGCCCCTCGCATAACGGGATGGGCCGTTCGCTGCACCCCGGCACCAAATACATGCACCACAACGTCATCGACACCGCCATCGACATGTTGTGGGGAAAGAACGATCCCTCGAGCATCCTGCGCTTCAACTACTCGGGCTGGCACGGGCAGACGCCCTTTCCCACGCATACGAGCAGCCAAGTCGGCACCGGCGATCCGTGGAAGATCTACTTCAACACGATCTTCTTCGACGGGGCCGCGCTCACCGGCGGTTGCGGCATCGAGCAGTGGACAACGATCAACACGACAGGCGCAGCTCACGAGGTTTACAACAACATCTTGGTGGAGCTGGGTGGAGGTGTGCTCATGGCAGACCTCTCCACCGAGGACGGCTTTCAAATCTACGATGGGAACCTCTATCACCGCAGCGTCGCCGCCACAGAGCCGCTTTTTGACGACATCGTGGACTCTGCTGGCACCCAGGCCTTCGATACCCTCGCCGAGTTACTCAGCTCTTCGACGCACGAGGACAGCAAGGACATGATCGCTGCCGGCTGGGAGACCCATGGCGTGGAGGCGGATCCGCTGCTCGACGCAGC
>JAFCZD010000700.1 GCA_019314525.1 Deltaproteobacteria bacterium | reverse complement strand
GGTGACGCTCTTGTCGTCCCCCGCGATGAAGAAGTCCAGGGTGTAGACGGTGAAGTACAGCACCGCCGCCACGGAACCCAGCAGGGCCACCGAGACAACCCAGGTTTTCAGCGTACCGAGGAACCGCGCGTCTTTTTCACTTTGAGCCACTGGGGGCAGAGCCTAGATCCAACCGCCTTCGAGATCAACCATTGGCTTTCGCTTGAGCCAAATCCTCTTTCGCTTGAGCCGAATCCCCTCAGCCTTGAGCCGAATCCCCTCAGGTTTGGCACAATCTTTATCTTGCGGCGACGGGAGATGCCTTCGGGTCGGGGCTCAGGGGGGCTGGGTTGGGAGGCGACGTCCACTACCGTGGATTCTCGTCTCGGGCTGGTTTGCTATCGCTGACACCTCACTGGGATGCTGCTCTGATCAGTATTACAGGTTGCTCGGCAGAGGTTCTCGAACTGCATTTGATCGATATAGCGCTCAGCCAGGAGGTACAGCCACAGATCGTGGGCGTGCGCCACGCGGCCGCAGCCCAGTTCGGCTAAAGCGAGGCTTGTTGCCTTCCGATCCAACACTACAAAGATGGCGTCTTGGCGTTCGCAGATGGCCCAGGCAATGGACTGATGTTCTGCCAGGTTTGCCGTGGCGCGACCCGCAGTCGGTCGCAGGTGCTCAAATAGAATTTGGGCAGCCTGAGTGTCCATCATGACGGTGAAAGACTGGAAGGGGGATGAATCTGCGGCCAGCAGCGCGTTGCGGGCGGCATCTGGTCTAGCATCAAGCGCGGTTTGCTCCGCCACGAAGAGCTGGTCCTGGGGCCAACTCTGCAAATCCTCAACCCTCACGAATTTCGCCAGTAGGCCAAAGGGACCGTCATCCAGAATCCAGGTCGGCATTGAGTGTCTAGCTCCAAGTCAGGAGTTCACGGGCGCGCCCGACCGAGATGCATCCTTCCTCCATGGCTTTAATGACTATCACCGAAGCCCAGCCCTGCCAGAGTGGAGCGGCCTTCTCCGGTAGTTCTGGATGGACCATGGCGGGGGGATAGAAGTCCTCGTGGATTTGGAAATTCACCAGAGACATCTTTGGCTTCGCACTCATTCCTGCAAGACTGTCCGCCTCCACCGGATCGATGATACCGCAGTTTTTTGCATGCCAAACCGCGCCCTCGAAAGAAAGGCCCCAGGCTTCAGCCAAAGCAACAAGCAGCTCAGTTGAGTTATTTTTCAGGCGCTTGTTCTGCGACGCAAGCCAGGCGGTGACATGATCCCGCGGAGCGAGAAAAGCTGGCGCAAAGGCGCGTGCCCTCTTCTCCAAGTCGTCGTGGTAGTTTCCTGTCCCCTCGGCCCCCCAGGACACTTGAGTGGTGAGGTTGCGCTCTCCAGCGTCGTGCAACAGGTGGCACAACTCGTGGGCCAGACTCGCGCGGAACGCCCCCGGGTGCTTTGACACATGGCTTGTGGAGTTGATCAGCACTACAGGCACAGCATCTGCCTCCCAGATGCTGGCTGCGTCAATATCTCCGGAACTCAGGCGAACACGAGCTACATGGATCCCTAGCTCTCCAAGCAATCGGGGTAGGTCCCAAAGGGGTCGACCATTGGGAGCAAGGACCGCCCTCGCGCTTTCTCCTAACTCGTAACCCTCCCGCCAAACACCTAGGGTTCCCTGAATACCCATGATCTGCCTGTGCTGCCTCAGCTTGACCTCCTTGCCAAGGAGCCCGATCAAATCAGACAGGATCCTTCCCTGCTCGGCGGCTAAGGCAAGCAGCCGAACATCCGCTGAACTGGGACTATCATGAGCCGTCGCGGCTCGAAACCTGGCCGGCGACCGGGATGGGTTGGAGGCACTCCCCGTGTACATGGCACCGGGATCCACTGCCAGCGCCTTGCAAATCATCTCGAATTCGGTGGTGGACACGGATTCTCCATGGCGAATTTCAGCCACTCTCGTGTCGCTAAGTCCAGACAGTCGTGCCAAATCCTGTTCCAACTCCATTTCCTCGGCTCGCTGGAAAATCCTCTGCATCACGGTATTGGGGTCTGCCATGGCTTGCTCCTCCTGTTCACCTGTACCACATGCTAAACCAGGTCAGTACCCGATTTTGCATGCCACCTTGCAGGATCGTTCAGTGAGCGCACGTAGGACTAACATGAACCGCCAAGCGACATTCAATTGGTCTCGGCCGTGGCCATGGCGAGTATTGGTGGCGTCTGCTTTTGGCCTGGTGATGGTGCTCGGGGGGTGCAACATGCGCAGCTTGGGAGCCGACGATCCGTGGCTCGACGGCGGCCCACCACCCGACGCGCGGAGCGTGGAGTGCATGCCGCGGGACGCAGGCCCTCCACTGACCGTGCCGGACGGCTGCGTTGTCGAGCCTTCCTGCTGGATCCCACGTTTGGACCTCAATTACGTTCCTGGCGACTGTGGACAGATCGGGGAAACCGCAAGTACCGACGTTATCGCAAGTAGGGAGGCTTTCGAGACGATCTGGGAGGAGCAATACTGTTGCCCCGATTATCCCCTCCCCGCCCCACCGCCGCTAGACTTCACTACTCAGCGCGTGATCTGGCACACCTTCTGTCCAGGATTCGGCCCAACGGAATATTACCCAGCGGTGCTTCGCTGTGGGGATCACATCAGGTTCTGGCCTCGTTTTAGTAGGGGCGGCCCCGAATGGACTCCTATCTATCTCACGCTCGTGACGATCCCTAAGGATGACGCCCCGGTGGTGTTCGAGGAGCCGGAGTTTCCCAGTTGGTAATGGGAGGGCTCATCTGCCCCGAAATCTCGACTCCATATGTACCTGCGCTCGGTGCGAGCACGAATCGCTAGTCCACGATTCGTGCTCGCCGTTGTCAACGGTCATGGCGGGTGGTGGTGACGTCTGCTTTTGGCCTGGTGATGGTGGACCATAAGAACTTTCATGCGGTGTTTTGGGCTTCGCTCCGGGTACAGGTCGAATCGGGCTTCCTCTAGGTTTGCAAGGCCGCATCCGTCAAATGCCTGAAAACATATGGGGTTTGAATGCTATCACGGGCCATGGCCGGCGGCTTGGAGGGCTCGGGCTCGCTCCCTTGCGGTGATTGGCACAGAGGGGC
>JAFCZD010000699.1 GCA_019314525.1 Deltaproteobacteria bacterium | reverse complement strand
GCCACGCGCGTGGGCTCCGACGATATCAGCTCCTTCGCGGGCGTGATCATCAAAGCTTCGGCCATGGGCGCTCAGGTCAGTGAGCTGCTGGCCGCCCATGCTGTGCGGCTGCGCGAGACGCGCCTGATGGAGCTCGAAGAGAAGGCGGGTAAGGCCAACGCCGCGCTCTCATTGCCCTTGTCGGTTTGTCTTTTGCCCTCTGGGATGTTGCTCCTGATCGCGCCCCCCTTCATCACTCTTTTCCGGGTGCTGTGAGCGTCATGCGCGAGATCATGACCAGCCTCCTTATGCTCCTCTTCATGCTTGGGTGTGCTGCGCAGCCAAAGCAGGCTGACCTGCGCGAGCCGAGCGAGAGGGACGTGCAGCACATGCGCTACCAAATGGCAGAGCGTCTGGTGCAGAAGCGCGATTACCAGAGCGCCGCGCCCTATATTCGCTCGCTGCTGCAGAAGTTCCCCAAGAGCGCCCGTCTACATCTCTTATTGGGCAAGGTCCTGCGCGCGAAGGGGGTTTATAAGGGCGCCCAGCAGGAGCTGAAGCGTGCGCTGGCTCTGGCGCCTACCGACGCGGATGTGCACACGGCCCTCGCGGTGCTCTTTGGCTTCACCAAGCGCTATGACGCTGCAGAGAGGGCTCACCGTCGGGCCCTGGAGCTGGCGCCAAAGATCGCGCGCCACCACAACGATTTTGGGGCGTTCTTGTTGGCGCGGCGGCGGCTGAAGGAGGCGCGCGAAGCGCTGGAGGAGGCGATTCGCCTCAACCCTTCCATGCGACGGGCGTTCAACAACCTGGGCTTCGTGCTAGGATTGATGGGCGAGCACGAGCCCGCGATGAAGGCCTTCAGTCAGGCTGGGAGCCGCGCTGCGGCGTTGACCAATATGGGTGTGGTGGCCCAACTTCGAGGGCAGCCCATGTCAGCGCGGCGCTACTATGAAAAGGCGCTCCAGCGTGAGCAAGGATACAGGCCAGCGTTGAAGAACCTCGAGGCTCTCGAACCTGGGCGTTTTGGCGATGAGACGCCGGCGTCCCAGCCAAAGAAGGAGACCCGCGATGCAAAGAGCGAGGCGAAAAGTGGGGCGCATTAGGCGTGTGGCGCTTTTCTTTGGGCTGACGCTGCTTGGCCTGGGGGCTGTGGGCTGCATATCGATCGAGCACCTCGGTGACCAGACTGGCGTGGCCTTCAATAGGGTCTTCGCCGAGCAGGCGGGCGGGAAACGTCGCCTCAAACGAATGGAGGCCGAGCTCGCGACGGTGGCTGCCAAGCGCTTCTCTGAAGACAAGCCCATGGTCAGCAGGGGACCCAAGCTGACTGTGCTCGGCAGCCGCTGATCTAGCAGTTTTTCATGGTCGCCTGCAAACCCACACCAAGGCCTGAGCGCCACGAGCGCGACAACGAGCATGGGGGCATCGCCGTGATGGTGGGCCTCTTCGCCTTGATCTTTGCGTCGGTGACCTGGGCGATGCTCGCCGCAGCCCAGCGCCACATGGTGGGGCGCCAGCTGCACAACGTGGCCGATAGCCTAGCGCTGGCTGGGGCTGCCATGGTGCTCGAACAGGGCGCTAATGGCGACCAGGTAAAAAACTGGAACCTCTTGGTGGCGAGGGTGGGCAAACCCAACGCGCCCAGGCAAGACTTCACCGCCCGGGCGCGGGTGTTGCGCGTCAAAGACAAAAAGAAGGAGCGCCGCCTCGTGGAGGTCACGGTGGAGGCCGACCACCGTAGCACCCTCGGGAGCTTGCACTTTCGTGTGGTGTCTTATGGCTATGTGAATGAGCGGCTCTACAGCGATGAGTGGCCGGTCTTGGTCTTGGTGCTCGACGCCACGGGGTCCATGAAGAAGCAGGGCGGGCAGGGCAAGCGTGGAAAGGTCGATCTTTGGAAGCGGCTCAAAGAGGTCATTCGCCAATTTCTTGGCCTTGGCCTGCCTGCGAGGGTGGGCTTGGTGGCCTTCAACCAATATGTGGCCTCGTGGGTTAGCCCAGGCTCGGCACGGGGAGGCAGCCACGTGGCTCATTTTCCCAAGCCCCCAAAGGGCATGCTGTGGGGCACCAAATATCACGATTGCCGGCAGGTGGTGTCGTCGGCAGACAGCGACCAAGAGCTTTGCGATGAGGCCGCAAAAGGAAAGACCAGCCAAGCACTCGGCCCCTCGGTGCCATCCCCAAAGAAGAAGGCGCGCGGACAGGGGAACAAACCCAAGGCAGAGCGTGAGCTGCGAGAGACCATCAGCTGCAGGACACACTCTCAGGCGCTCTTGACAGCGTTGAAGTATATCGAGCCCAACAACGCCACCAATCTGAAGCTGCCCCTAGAGAAAGCAGCGGAGTTGCTGCGCCAGCGCCCCTATGTGCAGGCGTCCAAGCGCGCCGTGATCGTGTCTGACGGCGTGGCAACTGACGGCGGCTCGGTTTTTTCGTGGGTCCCCTTCTTTGGTGGAGCCAGCGACCAAGAGGTCGCCATCACCGCCGCCAAGGCGTTGCGGAGGTTGAAGGCCGAAGGTGCGGCGCTCTTTGCCATCGAGACCGCTCGCTACAAGCGCAAGACCGAATTTCTGATCAAGCTGGCGGGGCCGCCCCTCATCGCTGGAGAGCCCGATCCGGGCAACCCGAGCTGTGGTACGGGGCTGGAGGTGGAGCACCCCTTTTACAAGCAGCTATTATCCATGAGCGATGTCTCTGCGAGCCTCCTACGTCTCTCTCAAGCGCTCTGCACCTTCGGGCCATTGAAGGTGCAAGACGGCGATCCCGTGGCGGTCTATCTCACCACTCCACAGCAGGACAAAAAACTAGAGCAGGGGAAGGACTACGACCTATGCGCGGGGTGGGTCCAGCTCACGACGGACACATGTAGGAAGATCGGGACCCAGAAGGACCATGAGTTGGTGATCCGCTGGGGGCGTCCACGGCTCACCAGCGGTCCCGACGGTCCCTAGGCGCCAACTCAGAAGCGCCCATTCCCCAGCGCTCATTTGTTGAGCACTGGATTCGGACACTTGCGTCCAAAATAGGTGACGAACTCCATCACATCCGTGAAGACCTGCTCAGCTTCGCAGTCTTGCATCATCTCGTGACCGCTTTTTTGGTACCAGATGATCTCTCGCT
>JAFCZD010000191.1 GCA_019314525.1 Deltaproteobacteria bacterium | reverse complement strand
CCTGCCGACAGTCCCCGGAAGGCGCAAGAAGAGGGGCACCCTGACCAAAAAATCATAGACGTAGCGCGTGTGGTGCCAGATGCCTCGCTCGCCAAGAGCTTCTCCATGGTCAGCAGACAGCAATACAATAGTCTGCCGATAAAGGCCCAGACGTTTCAGGTTGGAGAGCAGGTCATCGACTAGGCTCAGAGATTTCGCGGCTGCCAATGCGTAACGCGTCCGGGCGTTTTGTGCTCGAGGGTATTTGGCGTCCTTCCAGCCATGTAAATCAAAAAGATGGACCCAAGCGAAGAACTTCTTCTTTGCCGCCCGTTGCGCAAGCCAGGGGATCAGGCGGTTGATCACCTCCCTGTCACGGTGCCCCCGCGTCACACCGTCTCCGTGCGTTAACGGTTCTACAAGGTCGAGGCTAGCAAAGCCCCTGCGCAGGTCAAAAGGCGGGTGAAACTCCAAGCGCTGGGCAGCAGTGAACGAAATTGGCAGCGCTTGTCCAACGTGGTGGGTGCGGTAGCCGAGACCCAAGAGCTTCTGTGCCAGGGTGGAAGAGGAAGGTGAATGGCTGGGGATCAGCCGTGAGGTGTGTAGGATCGGCAGGGAGAGTCGTGTTGATGAAGCGGCCGCAAAGGCATAGGAAAAATCGAAGCTCTCGGCAAGAAACGCTGACAGGTGCGAAAGTGAGTGGGTGCTCTGCTTCGAGAGGTGATCTGCACGTAGCGCGTCCACCGTTATCAGCAGAATGTTCTTGTTGTGCAGTTTCTGTGACAGGTTAGGTTTGGACAGCCAACGCTTCTCTTGCCAGAAACGTTTTACCCGGGCGATTTCTTTGATGCTCAAGTCTACGCCATCGCAGTCTTCGTCGATTCCGTTTTCTGGTAAATCGAAGGCGAGAGGATGGACCCGATCCGATAGGTCGTTGCAGTCACCGCCCCCTAGAAATGGGGAGAAACCGTCTTTGTCGAAATCGAGGATGGACCTCCAAAGCCGAGCAACACGCCCTGCATGATAGTTGTTGTTTTGCAGGATCAAGGGAGCATCGACCCCTGAGGCGTTGGCTAGGGCCATCGGCGCCGCCAAAGCTGTGGTGACCAATAGGCCCCATAGGGATCGGGTGCTTTGCAGTGCTCCCGCTTGCTTGTGAAAAACGAGGTGAAGCCCGAGTTGAAAGAGCAAGAAAGTGACGACCATCGTGGCTACATGCAGATAGAGATAGCTGCCTGGCAACATCCTTGCGTCGAGCATTGTGAGCCCAAGAGCTGCAGAAAGAAGCAGCAGTGCAGCTTGGCGCTGCGACCTGATGGTGAGAGCGCAAAGATGCTGGAAGAGACGAACGCCGACGATGATACCCAGCAGAAGGGTTGGGATGATGATGACAGGAAGAAAGGGAGTGAAGCTCCATCGTTGGATACCAGCCCCCGAAAGCATCTCAAAGACGAGCATTGTTACAACAGGGGAAACAAGCAGCCCAACCGTCACTCCTCTGATCCACGGGGTGGCTATGCCTAACCTGCTCGCATAGCTTGCTATGCGGTTGATTAGGTCGAGAAACAGTATTTCGAAAAAACCGAGAAAGACCGCCATGCAGGCCAAGAGGAGCGCTGCTGTAAGGTACTCGCGAGCAGTGGCTGCGGGTGGCGCTCTCAACAGGTCAGCCAGGGCAAAAGGTAAGGCAGACGCCAGAGCCAGCCAGAGGAGATCCAGGCGAAGCGAGTTCCGATGCTTCCCTGCTTTGGCGGACGCCCGCATGCTTGCCACCTCGAAGAGAAGCATACTGGTGATGGGTTGCGAATGCATCAGCTTGTATCGTTCTTCGTTCGCTGCACTCTGTTGACATTCTAGAGAAGCACTCTGTTGACATTCTAGAGAAGCATTTGAACACTCAGAGAATGCTTAGCGAAGGACGTACTGCCCTCGTATTTTGGTGTCAGGTGTGGGCTGGTAGTATCGCAGGTGGCTTCGTTGGCGTGCTTGAGGCCTTACCGGCGTCTACCTAATCCCCCCACCGCTTTGCCGGGAGGCATGGGCCTGCTCACCGTTGTGGCTCACGAAACCCCATCCGTCGCAAGAATGCCAGCACGCTCATCGCGAGCAGCATCGAACCATGCTTCCAACGACTAATCTTGATCTCCCCGTAGGTCCGCGCCTGGTATCGGATCGGGACATCGACGATCTTCAGGTTCAGTTTCGCGGCTCCGAAGAGAAGATCGAAGTCACCAAAAGGATCGAGCCCGCCAAAAAATTTCCGAGTGTTGGCTATTCGGCGGTAATCGTCCTGCCAGAGAACTTTGGTGCCACAGAGCGTGTCTTTGACCGGCTGCCCGAGTAGATAGGTGAACACCTTGCTGAAGAAATAGTTGCCGAGAATATTGAAGAAGCGCATCGCCTCGTCTTCCATCGGGTAGACGAGCCGACAGCCATTGATGAATTCCCCCTGGCGCGAGGTGATCGCGGCGTAGTACTTGGTGAGATCTTCTGGTGGCATCGTCAGATCCGAATCGAGGATCATCAGGATATCGCCACGGCAACCATCGAACGCCTGCCGTACGGCGTCTCCCTTGCCCTTTCCCTGCTGCACGAGGCTGAGCACCCGATTCCATCTATGGCCATGCAGCTCGGTGCAACGGGCGATCTCCTCCTGAGTGCCGTCGCTAGAGTTTCCATCGATGAAGACCAACTCTGTCCACCGGCCCATCTGCGGTGTGCGGGTAAACGCGCCTTCGATATTCCCCCGTTCGTTGAGCGTTGGCACCACCACTGACACAGAGGGCGGAGGCTGATCCGAGCGACCCTCAAGCGCCGGTGCTGGCCGAGCCACCACGAACCAAGCTAGCGTGACCAACTCAGCGACTGGTAGTTTGTCCAGCAGCTTGTTGGCGAGCTGCGACAGCACCGGTACGTCCAACGGCAAGAGAATCCGTCCGGCCACCGTGATCGGCTCAAAATCCGCCAAGACCAGCATATTCAGCGTATCTTGCACCGATAGCCAGTTGGCGATCTTTTGGGGCCGACGGCGACCAATCTTCTCGGCGAACCAAAAGACCGGCCGCCAGAGGTTCGAGTGAAAGTTCAGAATCAAGCGCGTTCGGGGGGTGCACGCGGCCTTGAGCCCCGCAAACGTATCTTGAACATCACGCAGCGTCACCGTCACATCAGAGAGGATGATGAAGTCGAACGGTTCATAGCGCTGCCACTCCATCGTCTCGATGTCGCCGGCCACAAACGTTAGCTCCGGGCGATCGATGTGCAGTTGACGGGCGGCACGCACCGCTCGTGGATCCATGTCGACGCCGACGCCCGACGCCGCGTCGAGCCCGGCCAGAAGCCGTCCCGTTCCGCAGCCCAACTCCAATACGCGCATGCCGGCTGGGATCAAAACCCGATAATGTTGGTCCACGTTCTCGTGATAGGCCCTGTTGCGTCGCCGGCCATACTCCAGCTCGGCGATCTCCTCCTCGCTCACCCGCTCTCGGCGCGACGTATCGTTGGCGGACGAAGCGTATGATCGCGATTCAGTGCTTTCGTCTTTTCGAAGCTCACTCATAGTAAAATTCCCATTGGCGCTGTTTTCGAGCGTGGTTTCGTTGGGAAAGGAAAGAGGTCGGGTTTTCAATAGGGCCCTACCGCGACCTTTCATCAAGTTGCCGGCGCCACGACCTTCCTCCACGGGCGGTTGCCGAAGAAAAGAAAGAAAAGGCAAACTACCAACGCCCCCAAGGCCATGGGACCCGCCGTCGACAGAGCAGGTTCCCGATAAACCAGCCGGACCTCCGTCTGACCAGCGGGCACCCGGACCGCTTGAACCAATCCGTTGGCCCGATGGAGCGCGAGCGACTGCCCATTCGCCGAGGCTTCCCAAAACGGGTGATAGCTGCAGTTGATCACAACCCAGGAGGGTTTAGCGAGCTTGCAGTCGATCTCGATCAGGTCGCCCGGCGCCCGCGCCAAACGGCAACGGCCCGCAGCATCTCCCATGGCCAGGGGCGTGTCGATCCCCTCGATGGCCGCGCCACGCCCACGCTGGATGTCGGGTGTACGGATTCGAGCCAGCGCCTGCTGGACGTCGCGTACGCCCTCGACGTAATCGGCGACGTAGACATAGGGCCGTGCGCTCTGGTTTCGGTAGAGCACCAGATTCATCTTTTCCGCCAGGGCGGCCAGCTCGAGCCGCATCCACGGTTGAACTTGGAATCGCCGCGACATGAGCACGAAGTGAATGCCAAACAGATCCAGAGTTTGGCGCTGCATCGCCTTGGTCGCGGCGCGAAGCTTCGACTTTACCGCCGTCACCGTCGCGGAGTAGGAGAAGAAATAGCCGAACCCAAAGTCGACTCCAGTATTGCTCGTCAGCGCGATCTTTTGTTGGAGCGCCTGGAGCTGGGGGTTGCTAGCGCTCAACGGCACACCTGCCCTAAACAAATTCGGGCTAACAAGCACCCGCGGCAGCTCATGCTTCGGCGTCCGGGACGACATCTCCGGCAAGAATGGAGGGGGCATTGCGTAAAGGTTCTGGTCGATGGTCGGCACAATGGCGATGTTGGAAAGACTGATCTGCAGCATCACGGCGGCGACGAGCGCGCGAGCGACGAGGTCCCTGCGATGCCTGAACACCAACCACAACCCCAACGCCACGCCCAGTGTCAATAAGGCCTCTCGAAGCAGCGCGTTGGTCACAACCGCCTTGTCCACCGCCCACGGCGCAATCGCTGATGAGAATAGTAGGATCCCGCCCGCAACCATGACGGCGAGGTTGAAGCGGTGACGGGCCTTTTCGGTCGCCTGCCCGAGTTGGTCGACGCCCAGCGCCGCGAATAGCCCCATTCCCAGCGCCACCAGAGCAAAGAACTTGGCTGGGTAGCGAAAGAGATTCGCGCCAGGTGTGGTCCTCAAGAAAGCAGCAAAAATCGGCGTGTGGCGCCCTAGGGCCAGCGCCAACCCAAGCAGGCAAACCATCAGCGCAGCGACCACCCACCGCCGGTGTCGCTTGGGGAGCCGGCAGAGCCCAAAGCCGACCAGCAGCAGGGAGAGCGAGCCGAAATAGGGAGAAATCATCCACGGTGCTCGATGGACTCCACCCTCGTTGTTCATGAAATACCCGAGGTAGCTCTCACTACGAAGCGGCGTGCCAAAGAGCTCCGGCACCAACAACTCCGCCAATCGCGCGGGGTGAAACGACCAATGCGACGCCATCGTTACATCGATCCCGGCAGCTCGCATGCTCGATTCGAGCAGGTCCAACGTCGGGAGGATCTGCGGCAGGGCGAGCAACAAACCCAGGACGGTGGCCCCGCCAATATGGAGCAATGCCACCGCCCGCTGACGCCATGTGCCGGATTCGGCCAGCACAAACGCCAAAAGGAAGAGGCCAGAGAAGGTGACCGCCTGCACCTCTCCCGTGAGCACCTGAGTTGCGAGGCAGGTGGCAAAGATGCCTGTATCGCGCACGCGACGCTGTCGAGCCAACCGCAACCCCATCCAAAGAACCAGCGGAATCCACACCACCGATAACAGATAGGTGCCCGACCAGGTCATGGAGAGCACATAGCCCCCAAGGCCAAACGCCAAGGCACCCGCCGCCGCACCAGCGCGGCCGAGCGCCAGGTACCGCAGCAAGCCGTAGCTCGCGAGCGTTGCCAGCCACACATGGGCCACCAGAAAGAGACTGACGCAGAGCGGCGCAGGGAGCAGCAGCAACACGTTCAGCGGATAAAACGTCGAGTTGGCAGGGTTGGCGGCAAACTGCTGACCCGTCCCGAGCTGATGCGCCCAAAGCGGAAAATCTCCGGCCAGCATACGAGCACGATACATCAGCCGCGAGGGGTAGAACCAGCGCTGCATGTCTTTGAGGAAAAAAATCTCACCGAGCAGAATCACACGCCAGAAGACCGCACCCACCAGTCCGGTGAGCAACGCGGGGCCGAACCATTCTCGGTTTATCAAACGCGACGCGTAGCATTGTCCGTCGTCAGGAGACGTCACCGGCGAATCGAGGCTGGCTTTTGTCATGTCGCTCAACGCAGGTTGGCCTGTGTTTTGGCTATCAGCGAGCCTGCTAGCGCCGGCTTCTGAGCCGTGATGACTACGGAACCGGCGATTTCGCGCAACACGGGAATCTGCTCCAAATGCCGCCCCAACCACTGTACCGGCTTGATCATTGCCTTGGGGGTGTGAGGGTGCAGGAAATCATAGGGCATGGCCTGCACCTGCTCGAACCCAAGCTGGGTCAAACGCTCTATCATCCGCCAGCGAACGACCGCCGTTTCATCCGGGGCATCTCCCATCCAGCGCTTGATCCAAGGCACGTTCTTTTGCAGCAGGATCTGTGGGTTGAGCATATTCGGCTCGGCAAAAACCATCCGCGCCCCCGGTTTCAACACCCGATAAATCTCTCGTAGCGCACTTTCCAGATCTAGATGGTGCAAAATCGAGCTGCCGTATACTCCATCGAACGCCCCATCGGCGAAACTCAAATTCATCGCATCGTCGACCCGAAAATCAGCAGAGGGAAGCTTCTGCCGCGCCTGTTCAAGCAGGTCCTCCGAGATATCGACCGCGACGATTTGCGCCTGCGTCTGCTCATAGACCTTTCGAGTGAAAAGTCCCGTCCCGCAGCCGACTTCCAGCAGCCGGTGCGATAGCGTGAACGCTCCTAATTGGCAGAAGAGATCCGCCCGTCGTTGAGCTCGCAACCTTCCGGCCGGTGTCGACCACCCCCAAATGTCTTCGGCTTGCTCGCCGATACGCCGTCCGTGTTGGCGCTCGTTTTCTAGACGTGAAAGCGGGATCATTATCCGTGCTTGTCAGTTTGTCTGATGCTCGAAGGTATTGCTCGCATAGCGGATTCAAACCAGCTATTTCGTCAAGCATAGGCCTTTTGAAAGGGGTTTTGGAGTGGCAGGTTGGGTAGCCGGCTTGGAGAGGGCGGGTCAAGCGGTGCTGGAGGGCTGAGATGTGGCCAAAATCCCGAAAAACATGGGGCGATCCGATGCAGATTGCACATTGAGCGCGCAGGGGGAGAGCACACCACCACCGCCTCGATGTCGTTGACGAGCAGATGCTTGTCGACCACATCGTAGCCGATCGGCACCGGTCCACCGGTCCACTTGCCCCTGCGTTGGGACGCGGCGATCTTGTCCCGCGTGCGCTCGGCGATCATCTCGCGTTCAAATTCGGCGAAGCTCATGAGCATGTTCAGCGTGAGCGGGCCCATGGCGTCTGCTGGGGGCTGCGCACGGTGCTCGCCGATATGAATCTGGATGACGAACGCATCTTTGATGTGCTCTTGCAGGGCGTGGAGAAGTCGCCAAGGGACTCTGGCGTCAACCTGTGGCAGTACGGTGACGAGCGGGCGATCCCGATACTCCGGGCGAAGATCGAGGAACTGAGCGATAGCGAGGACGCTGAAGAGCTGAAGTCGGTGCTAACGACAATTAGAATTCCCCACTGCGGATAATTATTTTCCCCCACCCAAGGGGCGTTTTTCTGACCAGAATCTCCAGCGATCGCATTGTCCATTATCCCTATCGAGGGCGATAGCTATCGCCTACGCGATGCGGAAAAGGCCAAGCCTCGCACCAAGAAGACCCGCCCTAAATCCAAAGCCTAACCGGCTACCTGTCCAAATTTCTGTGTTTCTACGTGAGCGCCAATATTGGCAGTTCCGAGGCCTTCGCTGGCCTATCGCATCGGGGGCACATCAATCACGCCCCCTTCGATCACCGCGCTCTCGGAGATCTGCACCTCGCTGGTGCCTTTGGTGCTTTCTATCTGCGCTGCGCCGGCCAAGACCTCTCCATTGCGCCCCGAGGCGTAGGGCACCTCGAAGCGGTAGTGACCGTTGGCGTCGGTTTGCACCTGATCGCGATAGACCATCGCCCGTCGCTGGTTGGTCCGCAGAGCGATGCGCAGGGCCACACGCTCTCCGGCGTTCGCCGTCCCCCTGAGTTGAGCACCTGCCACATGCTGGTGTATCTTGCAGGCGGCCAGGGGCCGTCCCAAAACAACCTTGGTGGCACGACATTCGTAAACCAGCCTCAACCTGCGCAAGGGGTGTACCAAGCTTTCGGCGATGCGAAAGCGGCGGCCATCATAGTGGTATAGGCGTCCCTGCATCGAAGAGAAGAAGGCCGCTGCAACCCGCTGCCCCCCGCCTTCCTTCTTCAACATTTCTTCGGGCAAGCGTCCCCTTTGGCGCAGCAGACTGGCCAACTCCGAGAGCATTGGCATGCTCATCACATAGCGAACGCGGCGCCGACGCAAGATCTCCATCGCCGGCTGAGAAGAGGGGGCCAAGAAAAAATCGATGCTGTCATGTACCCCGGCTAGCGCCGCTGGAGCCTGACCAAGGGGGTTGGCCACGTTGGCCTGCATTGAGAAGTAGCTGAGCCAATGGCCCCATTGCCAGCGAGCCAGGGTGGTGAAGGCGGGGCGGTGCTCGGGGGCGAAAGCCGTCTTTTCAGCGGGGGCATCTCGGCGTAAGAACTCCAACGCATCGAAGCAATCGGGCAGAGCGGAGGTGCCAGAGATCGCCACCGGTCTATGCAGCAACAAGGTAGGCAATGACGCCACCAAGAGCAGCAGCGGCAACGCGTATCTTCTCGACGCCCGCCCTGCGAAAGTTTCGGCGATCCTACGCTGAGCCCAAACCACCGCCGCCGCGGTGAAGAGGGCCAGCAATGGGGCGAAGAAGGAGCCCAGGCGTAATTGCAGCACGGCCAAGGGCGCCGCCGCCAAGAGCCAAAGATAGGGTTGCCACAGAGCGTCGCCTTGCCAGCGCCCGTTGCGTCGCAAGAGGAAGGGGAAACCGATGAGCACGAAAGGCGCGAGGGCCAGTGGCCAACCGTATTGGCGAAACGCCTGACCACCCGTGAAGAGCGGCATCGACTCCGAGACCTGAGCTATTTGCGCCTCGCTGCGACTCAGGTAGGCCAAACCATCGCCCAGCGTCCGGCCGAGCCCGTCGAAGAGGAGCGCGCTGAGCAGCAGCAACGAAAGCCCGGTGCAGACCGCCGCCCCCAGCGCCAGGAGCCGGCCTCGTGCACGGGTGATGCCCAGGACCGCGAGGCCACATGCGGCAACCCCCAGGAGGAGCGGATGCAGCCAACTGAGTGCGTAATAGACGAAGGATCCAACATCTGCGCGGGTTTGCAATGCGAGCAGCAGAGACAACGATATCAAGGCAGTGGCGACCAACGCATAGCTGCCGGCCAAGGCCTGGGAACGACCTTGGACAGGTTTCGCGCGTAGAGACTCGACCACCACCCCCACGGAAAAAAAGACAGCCAACACGAGGGCCCCTGACCAAACAATGATGGACAGAGCCAAAGAAGCCCCCACCCCCACCGCCGCCAACCAGATCCGATGGTGCCCTGTAGAGACCCGCTGGCGCAAGGTCATCGCAGCCCAGAGCGTTGTCATCAAGAGCAGCGGCTCAGCCGCGTGGTGGTCCACCCGACCGACGATGGCATACCCCGTCAGAAGTGGCGTCAAGGCCATCAATCCAGCGGTGAGCAATCCCACCACTGGATCGAAGAGCCGACGGGCCAACGAGAAAGCCAGCAGGCAGGCGAGTACCCCCAACACCGGCCCGAAGAAGACCGCGACGTGAAGCTCCGCTGTGGGAAAGATCGCACCCACGAGCTTGGCCGACCAGGAGAGGGCCAGATCGAAGCCGATGAACCAATCTACGTCCAGCCCCTGGGGCGCGTTCATATAGGGATCGTGAAGCGGTACCTTGGGAAAATTCTCGACCAGCACCTGCATTCGTCGTGCATGGTAGTAGCTGTCCACGCCCCCTAGAAAAATGCCTTGGGGAAGATATACGCCGCCCAGGTTGGTCAGCCGTGCGTAGGCGGCGATGGCCAGCAACAAAAAGAGCAGCGCACGTTGTCGATTTCCCCCCATCGTCGCTCGCGGCGCATCGTCATCCAGCATTGGGTTATTCACTGCAAGCGGAGGATCGGCCCCACAGGATATGCTTGCGCTCCAGCTCGCTCAAGCCGTGACGGGCTCGGCATGTCTGAAAGTCGTCGGAACTCGCTGGTTTGAGGTTGAGAGACTTCCAGCAATGCGCACCTTTCCTCAGGTTATCATAGTTTTCGACGCGATGTTCGAGGTCGAGTTTTGTAAAGTAGCGAGGAAACGTCCGAGGCTCCCTGGGGCAAGCGTCGCCAACCGAATGGCGATGCTGATTCGCTTGATGGTTGATCGGGATGGTGACGGTCACTCCCCGTGGCTTGGTGGCACCGATTGTGATGACAGCAACGCAACGCTGGCCGTGTGGGGAACCCCCATTTTCCGAATCTTCAACAGCTGTCCAAGGAGTCGATCTGGTTCACTAGTGCATTTTCGCCGGCATCATCCACGCGTTATGCAGTGCCTGCTCGTAACTGGCGAACCAATTCCACTCAAATCAACACGAAGTGTTTTCGATGTACTGTCGAAGCATGGTGCCAAGACTGCAGCTGTCATGCGAGATATTGTCTACGAGACGATCGTCCGCAACTGGAGTCCAGGCTATGGCTATCCGCTCGCGCGTCGTTTGAACAAACTCGACCAACTACGCTGGGGCTTTCGCAAAGACGCTTGGGGTGGCACCGATTGTCCACTGCACGATCCTCAGGCAACACCGAGCCAACCCACAAGAGGTCAGTTTTGCCCCAGAGCGCCCGTGGCCTTTTGTCGCAACGTGCCCAACGAGGGTTGTGCACCATAATGCGCTTCTGCCTGGGCGATGACTTTCAAGGCGGCCTGGGGGCTGCCCGCTGCGAGGTGGGCCGCTGCGAGCCAAGTGGCGGTGGTCAGAAGCCCTGGGAGGCACGTCTCAGCGCGCGCAAAGGCAGCCGCGGCTTTGGCGGGGCGCCCAGCCTCTAAATGCAATTTCCCAAGGTTGTAATGGCCTGAGAAAGCACCGGGATAATCAGCGACAACTTGCTCTTGAAGGCGAAGGTCGCTCCGCCAATGGGTGTTCCGCAGCATGGTCCAGCTGCCAAGAGCAACGATCGTTGCAACAAGAGCGAAGGAGACGAGACTCTGTCGCCTCCGCAAGAGCGCAAGCGCGGCTATCGCCGAGGCCAGGCATGCCCCAATCGAGGGAAGGTAGAGGAAGCGCTCTGCGGCGCCCACGGGGAGCGGAACAAGATGGATCACGGGCACCAGCGCTATCAAAGCGGTGCTGATTCCGAGAGTGGCCAAAGGTGCACGTCGGCGTAGGGCGATGGCCAGCGCGACCAGCCCGATGAACTCAGCAGCGCCAAGCCAGGCGAGGGTGTCGCCAAAGCTTGTTGCGGGCGGAAGGAGTGTCCAATCGTAGAAGGGAAAGAGCGGCCACGGAAAGATCCACAGTTGCATGTAGTGGGCGAAGATCTTCAGCACGCTCAGGGCTTTGAGCCCAGGAGATATGCCTGCGAAGAAGTCCACGTTA
>JAFCZD010000698.1 GCA_019314525.1 Deltaproteobacteria bacterium | reverse complement strand
GTACCGGGCAAAATGTTCTTCACGAAGGTACGTGTAGCGAAGCGCTCCGATGGCAAACGACAACTCTTCATGGTCACAAGCTGGGGTAACGTCGCCTACACCGCGGTGCAGAAATCATCAAATTGGATCGATGACTATGAGACACCAAGATACTTTGACATGCTTGGCATCAAGGACCTCGACGTATTGGTCAATGCTTCAGGAAATCTACAAGTCTACACACTCCATCGCGATGGCACGATGCGGCAGCGCATACAGTCAGGCTCAGGCTGGAGCCGCTGGGACGACTTCTACGACAGATTTGACGATAGCGGCGGACCAAGCCCACGCGATTTCGTATCTCTGACGGCATCCACTTGGTTGCGGCCTGGAGCGCCTGACACACCTGTGATCTTTGCGGTGGACGACGCAGGGAACATCTATTTCTCTGAGTACGTCGAAGGTTGGTTCTGCAAGCCCTTCTGTACAGAGCAAAAGCGCTGGAGTGGCTGGCGCATCCTCGGTTCAGATTGATGCGATTGTGAGCGTGCTACAACCTCAACAGCCCCAGGCGTTCTGGTGACGAGTGGGTTTTGGAGCAAACACCCACCTCAGAGCTGCTGCTTGACGTTTGGTCTGATGACGTGCTCGATTTGGCTCTCAGCCGAACGGGCATCTTGACTCGTCAGAGAGGGCTATAAGAGGCCCAGCGAGACGATAAACATCGAAGAGTCAACCTCGCCCTTTAACTGCGTCTCACCCACGGTCAAGGTCTCGCGGAACTCACCCACGACGTAGACCGAGTCGGCCGAGACGGCGATGTTTTCCAGGCGATGTGAACCTGGACTCCAGAGATGTTCTGCCCAGAGTGTCTGTTCTTCGTCGTCGAGCCGCGTGACGAACATATCGCTGGTTGTTTTGGCGATGAGTTGATGGGAGTCGAAGTGTATCTGGTCATTGAAACCGCCTCCGATGATAGCGCCACCCTGTCCGTCGACGGCGATATCAATGATGTGATTGTAGAGGCCAGCTCCAACAAAGGACCTGAGCTGAACGAGGTCTCCGACAGCATCTAACTGCGCCACGAAGAGGTCTCTTCCTTCCTGGCTGGTGAGTGTCGTTGCCCCGAAGGTCATGATCTCAGAGAAGTGGCCTGCAACCCATAGTGTACCCTCGGCTGCAAAGGCCACGTCCACGGCGCTGATGGCGCTGGGCCCGGAGAAGCTTCGCCCCCAAAGGGTCTCCCCCTGGGCGGCGATTTGCCAGAGGAAGCCGTCATCTTTGCCCACGCTACTCAATGAGGTTTCACCAAGGCTGATGGTGTCTTTGAAGCTGCCAGACACGGCGATGGCCCCTTTGGCGTTCACCGCGAGCCCTTGCAGAAAAAGATCGTATGGGCTGACAACGCGGCGAGCCCACTGCTGATGCCCCACCCCATTGTAGAAGAGCAGCGTTGCCCCCGTTTCGCTGAGTTCTGTCTCCCCAAAGCTCAGAGGTCCGTAGAGCCTGCCCGTGACCAGCACACCGAAGGGCGAGAGGGCGACGGCATAGCCCCTGTCGTCTCCACTGCCACCCATAGCACGCGCCCACGACACCCCATAAAAGTTGATCCGCGCCACGAAGAGGTCGTAAGCGCCCATGCTCGTCAGTGAAAAGACCCCAAAGTCGACGGTGGCGGAGAATTGTCCCGTGAAGGTGATGTTGCCCTGGGAATCCACGGCCACTCCGTTTGCTCGGTCATCCCCAATGCCGCCAAAGCGCTGAGCCCAGCGTGGGGCGCCACTGGGCGCGAATGCCGCGACGAAGATGTCTTCACCACCTGCAGAGACCAACTCTGTGGCTCCGAAATAGACTGAGTCACTGAAATGACCCACGACGATCAGATCGCCATCGAGGGGCGTGGCTACGCTGAGGGGGTGCACGCCAGGATAGCCTTGTATCCAGTTTAGGCGTGGATTTCGGGGGAGGGCGGTGTCACTGCCGCTCTCTGCATCGTTTCGAGTGGATGTGATCAACTGTAGCGCTGGGTCGCAGGCCACCAGGGTGCAAAAGAGCAAGAGCTGAGAGCGGACATAACGAGGCAAGCATATCTCCTGCAAACAACGACAATTCTAAGTTGTTGTCTCAGAAGATTCCACCCATCAAAACGAGGCTGTCATGACCAGGCGGCGGCACGCGGAAGGGTTTGTACGTTCTCTGCGGTGGTCCTGCGAGGGCCATTTTCTATCTCGGGCGAATCAGCCTTTGGCTCTTGAGCCGTGGCGGCGATGTAGCGGCCAGGGGCGATGAGTTGCTCTGGGTCGATGGCCTGCTTGAGCCGGCGGGCGAAGGCCCAGGTGTCTGGCGCGTAGGGGCGTAACCGCTCGATGGTGCGCGCATGTCCACGGTAGGGGATATACCCAGCGCCAGCGAGTTGTGCGATGAGCGCATCATGGCAGCGCTCTGCACGTAGGGTCTCTTCTTGGCTGGAACGATCGAAGTGAATGCTGGTCACAGCACAAAGCGCGCGGTCGCTGACCTGTGAGATGGTGACCTGATATTCAAAGCCATGCTGATGGAAACAAGCACGCGCGATATCTTGCAAGCGAGTCACGTCCTCTGTCCGCGCGGGGAGAACCGGGGAGACCCAGATCATTCCAGAGCGAGAGTCTCGCGGGTCTGAGTCTGGACCTGGTGTGCCCTTTGCCCGCCAGTGTGATCCGCGGAGGGTTTGGTAGCTGGTCTTGCCTTCGAGAAGCTCCATCCACATGGCGAGCTTCGCCGCCTGATTGCCAAAGCGGCTGAGACTTGGCACACGCTCCCCAATCTTGGCGGCGCCTCGCAGTAGCGGAACGGTGCGCCGGTCTAGGATGTTGAGCCGCGTATTGGGTAGCCCTCGCAGCGCGCGCTTGAGCGCTGACGTGGCGGCGCGCACTTCTTTGCGCGTGCCGAAAAAGGAACCCCCTGCAAGCCAATGGGGAACACCAAGCTCCTTTGAGATCTTTGCTAAGAACTCAGGATGTGCGACTTCGAGAGCCTCTTTGCCATCGGAAACCTCATCAGGGAAGTCCGAGAGAGTTCCCAAGAGTCGCATGCGGTTATAGCAGTGAACGGAGCATCGTATTGTGCCTGCAAGGCGAAGGGGTCT
>JAFCZD010000190.1 GCA_019314525.1 Deltaproteobacteria bacterium | reverse complement strand
AAGAACCACGCATTACGCTTGACCGCTACTACAGCCGTCGGCGCCCAGCGATCCGGTCAGGGTGGACCCATATCGTCTCCCTTGTCGCGATGCTCGTGGCGCTGGTGATGATCATGATCTACAAGGACCGCTGTGGTCACCAAGTCTCGGAGTTGATGGGTACGGTGAAGACGTCAGACGGAGGAGGCGTGCCTGTGCGTTATGAACTCCCGAAAACGTCTGACGAAAAAGCCAAGAGCGACGCTCGTTAGCCCTTGGGAGTTTTCTGCCCTCATCTTTCGTTTTTTGCGACTTACGTCGCGAAGGCCTAGGCAATGGAGAGCAGATGGCTTCATCCCCGGTTGAGATGATCCACCCGACGTTTCTTGGCTTGGCTTCCGAGGAGAGCGCGTACGCCGCCGCGGGCGTGGTCTTGGTGCGGGCTCCCTACGATGGCACAACCTCCTATGTCGCTGGAGCGCGCAATGGCCCCGACGCTATTGTGGCCGCGTCGAGTCAGGTGGAGCTCTTCGACCACGAGTTGGGCTCGGAGGTCTGGCGGGTTGGGATTCACACGCTCCCGAGTTTTCTGCCCGATAGCAGCGGACCTGGCGCGGTGGTGGAGCAGGTGTATGCGCTCTGCAAGGGGCCCGTGGACGAGGGAAAACTCTGTTTTCTGCTCGGTGGTGAGCACTCCGTGAGCACGGGGAACGCGCGTGCTTGCGTGGAGCGGCATGGTGAAGTCTCGTTCCTCCAGATAGACGCCCACTTTGATCTGCGCCACAGCTATCAGGGCTCACGCTTCAACCACGCTTGTGTCGCGCGGCGCTTGCTCGAGTGGGGGCGGGTGGTGCATGTGGGTGTTCGGACAGCGTGCCCTGAGGAGCTGAAGGTGGTCGAAGACCACCACTTGGCGCCCATTTGGGGCCACGAGATCGCTGAGGAGCCGCAGGATGTGTGGATCGAGCGGGCCCTCACTCAACTGGGGTCCAAGGTCTATGTCACAGTGGATGTCGATGGTCTCGATCCCTCGGTGATCCCATCTACGGGCACGCCAGTGCCAGGGGGATTGAGCTGGTATCAGACGTTGGCCTTGTTGCGCAGGGTCGGGCTAGAACGCGAGATCGTCGGGTGCGATCTCGTGGAGCTTGCGCCGCAGGCTGACGATCATCGCAGCGCCTTCGCCGCGGCGCTGCTCGCGTACAAGATGATCGGCTACTTCACGGATGGCCAATGAACGAGAAATCTTTGTTTGCGCGGGGGAAGCGTCGGGGGACCTCTACGCCGCTCAGGTCGTTCGTGCTCTCCGCGCCATGCACCCAGAACTCTCCTTCTGGGGGGCCGGTGGCGTCGCGCTTGAAGAGGCCGGCGTGGTGTTGCGTCATCGCGCGGAGGACCTCGCCGTCACGGGTATCTCCGAGCTGCGAAAGGTCGCTTGGGCTGCTGGGCGCCTACTTCTCGACAGTCGTCATCAGTTGCGTCGCCGCCGACCCGCGCTGGCGCTCTTGGTTGACTATCCTGGTGCGAACCTGCGTTTGGCCAAGATGGCCAAGGATGCCGGTGTGCCGGTGCTCTACTATGTAGCGCCTCAGCGTTGGGCTTGGCTCTCCTGGAGACTGAGGGGGCTGCGCGACGATGTGGACCATCTGGCTGCCATCCTGCCCTTCGAGGAGCCCTTCTTCACCTCACGTGGGGTCAAGACTACCTTCGTGGGCCACCCCTTGCTCGATCTTCACTCCGAGGTTGACTCCGTTCAGGTTCGAAGAGAACTCTCCCCAGACAATCGCCCCGTGTTGACGCTTTGGCCAGGCTCGCGCCCCAATGAGTTGGAGGCTCATCTCCCTAGGCTTGCCAGCGCGGCACACCGCTTGAAACGAGAGTTCCAGCTCTTATGGGTGACCACGGCGCCTTGGGCGGCGCAGCGCTGTCAGCAGGCCTTCGAGGGGGCGCGCTGCGTGCGCCCTAAGGACGCGTTGGCTCTGGGGCGGGCAGTTTCTTCTCAGGTGGTTGCTTTGTGCTGTTCCGGGACGGCGACGCTACAGTTGGCTCTGGCTGGTGTGCCCTTGGCCGTCTTCTATCGCATGGGCGCGATCTCGGCGCTGGCTGCACGAGCACTCTTGCGCGTGCCCTATGTGGCGCTACCCAACTTGATACTGGGGCGAGAGGTGGTCCCCGAACTCTTGCAGGAGCGCATGACCGTGCATGGGCTCGAAGGCGCAGCCCACACATTGATGCGCCCAGATGTTGGCGCTCGCCAGCGGGCTTCTTTTGCAGAGGTTAGAGAGACGCTTGGTGGCCCTGGAGCGGGCAAGCGCGTCGCGGCCTTAGCCCTCGAATTACTAGAGCGTTAAGAGCGCTGAAGCTGGTCAAGAAGCGCTGAGGCGACGTACAACCTCTCGTAGACGACGAGAACCCCCACCCTCGCGATAGATGAAGCGTAGGCCATACCCCCCTTCGGTCATGTTGGTGATGCGTCCGGCAATAGAGAAGGGCTGCGCCCCGCCGGGAGCCATCAACTCCATCACCACCTCATCATCAACAGCGAGGGATTCTTCGGTGATCAGCTGCGCCCCGCCAATGGATATATCGCGCACCACGGCGTGGAGGAGCTCTGCGGAGTTCACCAGTCGCCAGTGTACAGGGACCTCCACCGGCAGCCGTGGATGTCGGCGTTTGATAGCGTCCCTTCGTTCACCGGCCGCTATGGCCAGGATGAACTCGCGTTTTTCGGCTTCGTCGGCCTCAAAAGCGACCATGGCGCCAGCTCTCACCCGCAGTCGCGGCAGGGCCGAGCGCCACGCGAGGACTAAACCTCGGAGCAGCATCTTGTTGGGGAGGTCTGGAAAATAGATCTCCACAGCAACCGCCTCGCCCTCTTCGAGAGTTCGGGTGGTTGGGCAGAAGATCGCACCTTGGGGGTGCGAATCATCATAGGCTTCCAAAAAGCCCTTCTTGCTCTTGAAGCGCGCTTTGAGTACGAGCATTGTGGCCAGCTGTTTGTGTATGGGAGACCACGATAGCAGAAGCCGGGTTGGCTGAAAAGGATGATGACTCCCATTGGATTGCGATCATCTTAGCTCTTGAAGATGGCCGCTGCTCGTCTATCATCACGCACCATGTCAGCCGAAATCCTGATCACGATCCCCACGTATAATGAACGCGAAAACATCGAGCCTCTGACTCGTGCTGTCTTTGAGCAAGTCCCAGAGGCCAACATCCTGATCGTTGATGATGCCTCTCCCGATGGCACAGGAGAGCTTGCAGATGACCTTGCGGCCACGGACCCACGGATCGCGGTGTTGCATCGCGCGGGCAAGCTTGGCTTGGGCACGGCCTATATCGCGGGGTTCAAGTATGGGCTCGCGAGGGACTATCAGCTCTTCTTCGAGATGGACGCGGATTTTTCGCACGACCCCAAACACCTGCCGGATTTCTTGAAGATGGCACGGGAAGGGGACGCTGACCTGCTGCTCGGATCTCGCTACGTGGCAGGTGGAGGCACGGTGAATTGGGGGCTCTTGCGCCAAGCCATTAGTCGCGGGGGCAATATCTACGCGCGGACCATCCTTGGCACGCATGTCACAGACATGACCGGAGGCTTCAAGTGTTTCCGGCGCCGGGTGTTGGAGGCCATCGATCTCGATTCCGTGCGTTCGGAGGGCTACTCCTTCCAGATCGAGATGACCTACCGAGCGATTAAGCACGGTTTTACCATCGCGGAAGTCCCCATCATCTTCGCCGACCGTCGTGTGGGAGAGTCCAAGATGTCCCGGGGAATTGTCGCTGAGGCGATGTGGATGGTGTGGCGTATGCGTTTTGGCCTCACCAAACGCTAGACGTGGGGCTCTCCTTCTCCAGCTTTCTGCGGCCCCAGCGCAGCCGAGTTGTCGTTGGCGTCATCGCCATGGCAGCAGCTGGGGTTCTGACAGCGTTTTATGCCTATCTTAGCGGCCCGCTGCTGGTGGCGCTGCTCACAGGGGAGGGCCCAGGGCGCTTTGCAGGCGTCTCCGGCACGGAGGGGCCCTGGATCACGACCTTCGCGTTCGTCCTGGTGGGGGTCGCGTTGGTCAAGGGCTTGGTGCACCTCGGACAAGTTGCGCTCCTCACCAAGGCGGTAGAAGAGGCAGGGCGGGGCTTGCGCCATCGTGTCTTCGACCATCTCTTGCGGCGTCCTTTGCGCGCTGAGGGGGTCTTTTCGCGGGGCGACCTCGTGACGCGGGTGGTGGATGATGTAGCTCGGGTGCAGCAAGCGGTGTTCGAGGCGCCTTTGGTGCTGATCCGAGAAGGAGTCGCAGCGTTAGCCCTGGCCGGAGTGGCTGTCTTCATGGCGCCACAGTTGGCGGCGTTGGGCATCCTGGTGTTGCCGGTGACGGCCATGGGTGTAGCCGCGCTCTCTCGCAAGGTGAAAGAGGCAGCGGCGGCCGGGCAAGCGGAGACAGGGCATCTCGCGGCACGTACGCTGCGTGGTCTCGAGGCGCGCCGCGAGGTCAAGTCCTTTCAAGCGGAAGCCGCCGAGGGTGGTCGCTTTGACGCCCATTGTGCTGCGCGTGCCCGCTGGGCCACAAGGCAACAGGTGCTCCGAGCCTTTTCACCGCTGATCAACGAGGTGAGCGCCGCCCTCGCAATCGCGGGGGTCTTGCTTTATGCGGCGGGCCTGGTGGGCCGCGGTGCCCTCTCGGCGGCAGCGTTGATCTCTTTCTTGACGGCAATATTCATGCTCTATCGACCCGTGAAGGCGATGGGCAATGCGTTGCAGGCCCGTGCGGCGGGCGCCGCGAGCATCGAACGTGTGGATGAAGTCCTGGCGCTGCCCCAGGAAGAGCCCGTTGGGAGCCCGTTGCCTGCTCTCGAGCAGACAGTGGCCTTGCGTGGCGTGGGGTTCCGAGTGGACGATGAATGGATCTTGCGTGGCGTCTCTGTCGAATTGCGCAAGGGGGAGGTTGTCGGCTTGGGTGGCCCCTCTGGGGCGGGAAAGAGCACGCTGGCGGATGTCCTGAGCGGTCTCTTGGTCGCCACGGAAGGTCAATGGGGCTGGGATGGCTCTTGGGGCGCTGCAGGCGAGGGAGCGCGCTTGCGCACACAGGTGTCATTGGTGCCACAGCGCCCGCTTCTGCTGGACGCGTCGCTGCGTGAAAACCTGACATTCGGAGTGCTTGAAGAGTCTGATGACGAGCTGTGGCGCGCCCTCGCTCGTGTCAGGCTCGGTCAGTGGGCACAGGGGTTGGCAGGCGGCCTGGATGCGTTCCTGGGGGAGGGTGGCGTGCCGCCCAGCGGAGGTGAATTGCAGCGCATCGCGCTCGCACGCGCGTTGCTTGGAAGCTCCAGCGTGATCGTGCTCGACGAGCCTGCCGCGGGACTGGATCGATGCAATGAGGAGGCGCTCATTAGCACCCTTGGGCGACTGCGGATTGACCACGCGGTCCTGCTGATTACACATCGAAAGACACTCTTGGCGGCCGCCGATCGCGTCGTCCATTTGGAAGGGGGGAGGATGCCCTCGGCACCAGCATCGGAGGCAAGATGGAAGAGTTGCAACTTCTGAAGGTGTTCTTGGAGAGCAGAATGAAGCGTCAACGGTTGGGGCGCTCTCAGCGGAGAGCATGACGAACCTGGCGCTGAACACAAAAAGGGGTGAAAATATGCCCCCATGGCGATGGATGTTCGCATACGGAGGCGCGTGTTGCGCGCCCTGCTCCCCGCGGCGGCGATTCTCATCCCCGCTTCGCTCCTCGCCTTGCTTGGCGTGCGGGCCTACAGCGCCGAGGCGCTGCTCTTGCGTGAGAAATTCAAAAAAGACCAAGTTGCGGTTGTCCAGCTCGTAGGCCGCCGTCTCTCAGAAGAGGGCAGGAGGGCCATCGCCGACCTCTCCGAGCGTGTGCGTGATCATGATCCGGATGAGGAGCTGGAGGGCCGCTTCCTCGCGGCTCAACCCTTGGCGCGGCATATTTTCCTGGTGCGCGGGGGAGAGCTGATTTACCCAGAGCCCAGTGCGCGTCGCGAGCGTGGGTCGCCGCTGGTGATCCATGGGATCAGGCCAGCGATAGTTGGGTCGCGGCTCCTGGTGACAGACCTCGATGTGCAGCGCTACATCAAGCGGGCGCGACGAGAGCGGCGAAGGGGGCAGCTCCTTGGGCGAGGACTTCAGGCCGAGCATCAAGGACACCCAGCCCTCGCTTCACGCATTTTCCTTCGGGTGGCCAAAGGACAGGGAGAGGCAGCGGCCCGCGCCTTGACCGGTTTGGCGCGCTTGGAACGGGCACGCCACGCTGATGGCGAGGCGCAAGAATTTTATGGGCGCTTGCGAGCACGCTTTTCTGGTTGGCGGGACGCTCTGGGGGTGGACTACGGCCTGCTGGCAGATGCTGGTCTGGCGGAGCTCCGGGGCGAAAATGAAATCCTCTTGGTTCATAAGAAGCTGATGGCTAGAGGGTATCGGACGAGCGACGCGTCGCGGCGTTTCTACTTGCGATGGCTGGTTCGACGCCTGGAAGGCATCGCTGGGGCAGACGCCAAGCGCTTCGAACGCGTTCGGCAACGAACAGAGCGGCTCTTCGCATCGGAACGTTTCGGCCGGCGTGTTGAGCGCCTTGGGGTGTCAGAGCTCGTGGGCCTGGCGGACGCCGGGGTTAGCGGTGTCGCCCTGGATCGACATACAGGGGTTGTGCTGCAGCGTCGGGGCAGTGTCCTGGTGGGCTTTTCGGTTGATGGGGCAGAGTTGGAGCGGCGTGTAGAGCGTCAAAGCAGCGCGCACTTGCCCTCTGCTCAAGGGCTGCATTTGGCCGTGTATCGGGCTGGCGAGAGTGTGCCACCACAACCCTTCCCGTTGATCTATCAAGGCGCGTTGGCTACACCCTTGACACATTGGACGTTGAGAGCATGGAGCAGCGGCCATCGATTCGAGGCGACGGAGCGGGCCGGTCGGCTGGGACAATTGGGAATGGTGACTGGGCTGATCGTGCTCTTGATCAGCGGGCTGCTCTTCACCTATCGCGGGGTCCGGCGTGAGACGGACTTGGCCCAGCTCAAGAGCGATTTTGTGTCCACCGTATCTCATGAGCTGAAGACGCCGCTGACGTCCATTCGCATGTATGCAGAGATGCTGCGGGAGGGCATAGCGGCGACTCCCGAGGCTCGTGATCGTTATGAAGAGGTGATCATCCGGGAGTCGGAGCGGTTGGGGCAACTCATCACCAACGTGCTCGACTTTTCTCGTATCGAGCGCGGGACCCGGCGCTATGAGATTGTGTCTGAGGACTTGTGGATGCTGGTGGGGGAGGCCGTGGAGACGTTCCAGCGGCTCAGCGACGGAGACCAGGTAGAGATTAAATGTGTGGGTGATACGCATCCCGCTTGGGCCTTGGTCGATCGAGAAGCGATGATGGTTTCGGTGCTCAACTTGCTGAGTAACGCGGCCAAATACTCCCTCGGAGCCAAGAAGATTGAAGTGCGGGTGGCGCGAGGGAGGTGGGGTTGGGGGATATCCATCAAGGATGAGGGTATGGGTATCGATCCCGCTGAACAGCGCCGCATCTTCGAGGACTTCTATCGCTCGCCCCTGGCTCGTCGGGCCGGGGTCGAAGGGACAGGGCTTGGACTTTCTCTCGTGCGTCGTCATGTGGTGGCGTGTGGAGGACGGGTCGAGGTCGAGAGTGAGATGGGTGTAGGGAGCACCTTCACCATCTGGGTGCGGGAAACAAGCGAAGAGACGGAGGAGAGCTGTGGCGAGGATTCTGATCATCGAGGATGATGACTCGATTCGCACAGGATTGGTGGACACCTTGGAGTCCAAGGGGCATCAGGTGCGGGCGGCGGCTCGTGGACGTGAGGGTTTGCGCTGCTTCGCCGAGGAGGTGCCAGAGTTGGTGATCCTGGACTTGATGCTGCCCGACTTGGGAGGCTTTGAGGTGTGTCGCCAGCTCAAGACACCTGCTCATCCTGATGTCCCCGTGATCATCCTCACGGCTCGTGGAGATGAACTCGATAGAGTGCGCGGGTTAGAGCTCGGCGCGGATGACTATGTGACCAAGCCCTTCAGTTTGATGGAACTCCTGGCGCGCATCAACGCAGTCCTGAGGCGTCTGCAGAGACATCGCTCCCAGCCTGGGGAGCTGCGTGAGCTGCGCTTCAATACCGTTCACGTTGACTTCCTACGTCACGAGGCAACCAAAGCCGGGAAGAAGCTGGAACTCACGGATCAGGCCTTCGCGGTGCTGCGCGTCTTTGCGCGTCACCGGGGCGAGGTCGTGAGCCGTGAGCAACTCCTAGAAGAAGCGTGGGGCGCCAAAGAACTCAATACGCGCACAGTTGATAATCACATCGTGAAGATCCGCAAACAGATCGAAGATGACCCCAACGCGCCGCGCTTGCTGATTACGGTGCATGGGGTTGGCTATAAGTTGGCGGTGTAGCTCATGCGGTGGGTGGTTTTGATAGTACTCTGCGGGGGGGCCTGCAATGCTGATCCGCGCGCGACGTCCGAGGAGCAGCAGAAGCCAGCCTCGGCGCCAACTCGAGCGCCAGCCCTGGGGAGCCCTCAGAAGGGCAAGGACCGCAACCAACGCGCGAAGCTGGAGCCCATGGAGCGGCTGCTCGCTGCGCACCACCTGCGACGGGTGCGAGGTGACGCGCGGGGCGCGAGGCGCGTGTTGGAGAGCATGGTGGCAGATAGGGAAATCCTCGCGTCGATTCGGGCACGCGCGGGGCTTGCTTTGGCGGATTTGTTGGAACTCCAGGGGGCACGGCGGGAGGCGCTCTCTGTTTTGGAGCGAGCTCGTCGGCTGGCGAGCGTGGGATCGGACCTGCGTTCAGCAGCAGAGAAAAGGCGTGCGTCGATCTTGAGCGCGACGCCTTTGGCGGATGTGCCTGGTCCGACACCAGGAACAGTGAGGCTGACACAAGCCGGCCGAGCAGGGGTGGCCTTTCAGGGCGCTGAGCGGCTCTTAGTGGCGTTTTATCGGGTGGTCCTACGCCCCCGCATAGAGACGATTGATCGAGCGCGAGCAGCAAAGCGACGCGCCCTGGGGCGAGCAGTGGTGGCTTATGGACGAGTGATCAAGCTGCGCAATTCGGAGGCGACGCTGGCGGCACGTTGTCGGCTGGGGTCCATGTACCAACATATGGCTGAAGCGTTGGCCTTCGATCGCCCACCAGAGCTCTTGCCTGCGGCGGCGCGTCGTTTGAGCCGCGAGCTGAGGGAGGAGAGCGCGTCTTATTTGCGGCGCGCGCTGGAGAGCTACCGTGTTGCGCTGAAGACCAAGGGTGTGGCCGCTGGCGCGCCGTGGCTCAAGGTCGCCCGTCGCCAGGCGCTGCCCTTGGCGCAGGTCCTCGAGCCGGGTGGCAAGAAGAAAGGGCCGCAGACTCCATAGGGGCCGGTGTTGCCCGGTGTTGCCCAGGTCTGATTCAGATTCGAGATCCCAACAGGTGTTTGAGGACACAGAACACGTGATCAGTGGCCATTGGTGTATCCGGAAACCCAGGCAGATTGAGGTACAAATTCGCAAGATGGCGAGAAAATGGCCCACAGCCAGTTTCTACTCCTCAGACTTGGCGATGGCGGACATAACTCCGTCGCGGCCGTCTCGGCGACGCCGTTGTGTCCGTTT